>RDXH01000059.1 GCA_004292745.1 Oscillatoriales cyanobacterium
AGCCCTAACCATTTCCCGACAATGGAAAATCTCGCTAATACTTTGGACAATATTTCTCTCAATCGGAGCTATTTCCACTCTACAAAGTCCTTTTCCCTTAACCTCTTTCTTCGGTCAAGACCAAATGGGAGACGGCTGGCTCTACTGGCTGTTAATTGCTGCTTTTACCCTCAGCAACAGCCTGCTGTTAATTGTACAGCCACAACTGATTAATTCCCAATTCCAAGGATTGCTAATTGGTGGCATCATTCTTTCCCTCAGTATCTTCCCCCAAATCATCGATTGGCGGATCGACTATACCGCTACAATGGGGCAAATTATCAGAGCTGATGTTAATGCCAGCAGCATTTTTCAAGGACAGCAACCCATCGGGTTGTACTCCCACAGAGGTCACGCAGCTATAGTTTTAGCATTAATAGTAATTACTTCTCTTGTCGGTTGGTTTAGGAGATTTATCACAACTAAATTCACTGCAATTACTTTAATTTTAACTGTTCCGGCACTGCTGCTAACTTCTACCCGAAGTGCTGTTTTAGGATTGATAGTTGCGAGTGTCTATTTGCTGAGAGGCAAATATTACAAAATCCTTGGAGGTATTGTTCCGATCGCCATAATCGCTATTGGCATCATGACTGTCACCAGGCCGCTAGATTGGAGTAAACCGACGATCGCACAAATCATGTCTAGCCGATCGCCGATGTGGACACTCTCAGTCCGTGGCATCAAAAAACGCCCGTTATTTGGATGGGGATTTGACGGTTTCGGCATTGCCTATCCCTACATCCGAAATCCTCAACTAACTCCGATCGTTGTAAATTTAGATGAGTTCACTTATGACTATATTAACATAAAACGTGAAATCAGCACTAGAGAAATTTCTACTTACAAAGCTCACAATTGGATGCTGGATACAACCCTATCTGTGGGCATTTTCGGGCTGGTTGCTGGCATTGCACTTTGGGGATATTATGTATGTTTAGGGCTGAATTATTCTAGGGGCGGTATTGAAGCTGTTGCTATTGCTTATCTAATTTTTACTTTCACTTGGTTCGACGGCGCTCAATATGCACACATTGCCTGGTGGATGATGAGTTTCGCTGGAGTTGAATCTGCTTCTGTTACTCGTTTTTCTCGTGGGCGATCGCAGTCTGAGCAATTAGCAATTACCAGTCTTACATTTCCTGCATCAACCGCAAACAATTCTGCCATATCTGCATTATATACACCGTAACCTTTGGATAGATTTAGTCTGATTCATTTTTCATCATGTGCGATCGATCCCTAGTCCCCTCTTATTGATGCTGGTAGTGTTGACAAGGTTCTCATTTTATGCTAAGTTGGGGTTACTGGTGACATTCTAAAAATTCCTTCTAATTCAATGGTGAATCTTAAATAAGTTTAACTAAGTCTTGTATTATAGTAGATAATCTCATAAGTAAATATTGTCCGGTAGCACCAATTTGAAGTAAAAAAGATGTGCATAGCTTTTATTATGCAGCTATAAGCCCCCCAAAAGAGCGCTAGCCATGACACAACAGAACCCGCGGGAACTTCTCAAGCAGGGCGATCCACAAGCGATCGCATCGAGCATCAACCGTACACTCAAACCCAAAGGCATCAACGCCGAAGTGACGCGGGACAACGGCTGCCTCCATATATTTCTGGAGTCAGGCAAAGTACCGGATCAAATGGTATTGGTGGATTTCATCCGCACCGGGATGACGAAGTTGGGACTAGAATCAATTCACACTGTAAAAGTTTACGGCATAGAAACCGGTCAAGACTCCCCAGCCTGGCAAGAGGAAATAGAGCTAATGCCTACAGAGCCAATCCTCTATGAAAATGACAGCTCAATGCGTAACGACTCTGTAGGTTTAGATGATCAGCCCGAAAGTGAAGAGTATTATCAAGAGGAAGAGTTCGATCGAGACGACGACGACGAGGAAGACGACGACGAGGAAGAGGAAACTCCACCTCCGAAAAAACAACTCCCCAAATGGGCAATACCTGTAGGGTTATTAGTACCTGTGGCGATCGTAGCAGGGCTGTTTTTTACAGGAAGTCCACCATTTTCCAGCAGTTCGACCACAGAACCAACCGCCCCAGTCCCTGCTTCGCCCTCCTCGAAAGCCACCTCTGGCGCGTCTAAACCTGCCTCACCCTCTCCCAGCGCATCTAAGGGCGTGACACCAGCAGCCTCTCCCGCCTCTCCCGCCCCCGCAGCCGCTCCCAACGCTGCTACGAAGCCAGCCAGCCCAGCTCCAGCAGGCACATCTCCCGTAGCCAAGACAACTTCTCCCACCCCCAAGGCCGCCTCTCCCACCCCCAAGGCCGCCGCGCCTAAGTCTGACACTTGGAGAGAAGCTGTCAATCAGGCTCAGAGTGCAGCAATTCTCGCGCAAACGGCTCAGTCCCAAGCAGAGTGGAATGCCGTAGCAAGCGAGTGGCAGAAAGCGGTTGGACTCATGAATGCCGTGCCGACAACTAGCCCGAACCATCAAAAAGCTCAGCAAAAAGCAGCAGAGTACAAGTCAAATCTGGTAGTTGCTAACCGCAGGGCTGCTGCAGCGCCTTAGAAGCTTTGAGTTTTGAGTTTTGAACTGCCTTGGACTAATTTAGGCTAATAATCATTCCGATGCTACCGGATTTGATATCACATCATCTTCGGTAGCTTAGTTGTTAGATTTACTTTGAAAGCATAACCAAACTAAAAAAAATAAGTTTTATTACATTGTTTATTCAAATCAGATAGAGGTGATATATTTCGTGAGAAATACAAAAGATATTTTATGGCTCAAACAATGATTTTACCTGGCACTTACGTTGAAGTGCGCCCCGAAGGCTTAATTGCGCCCAGTGGAGTTGCTACAGGGAATATTGGTATTGTTGGTACTGCCAGTCAGGGTACTGAGAATGAAGTAACATTACTCAGTAGTCTTTCGGAAGCTAAAGAAATTTTTGGTCAGAGCAATGAATGGCAAGGCGGAGAGCAAGACGAACTAACTTTAGTTCGCGCCTTGGAATTGATTTATAAAAATGGCGGACAGACAGTTTATGCAGTGCGAACTTCGGGAGCAACCACTGATGCTTATCAAGAAAGTTTAGCACTATTAGAAAACAAAATTGTCAATATAGTTGTCCTAGCGGGGCAAGATGCTAACCAAGCTGGGATGGTAAATGCCCTCAAAGGACATTTGAACACTACGGCCGAAATTAAACGCGAAAGAATTGGAATTATTGGCAGTGGGTTTAAAAACGGTAAAGACGATTTAGCGCAAATTAGCGGCCACAATCTCAGCGACGATGAAGGTCGGCTGATCTTTACAGCACCCGGAATTTTGATGACTTCTCAAGGCAAGCAACACAAACTTCCTGGGGGTTATTTAGCGGCTGCTATAGCTGGCTTAATTGCTTCTTTGAACGTGCAAGCTAGCCCCACTAATAAAACTCTGAGTATTGAAGGGATCACCACTGAGTTTAACAATGCTCAGCTAAAAGAACTGGTGCAAAAAAAAGTCTTGACGGTGGAAGCCCGCAGTGGATATCGAATCGTCAAAGGCATCACCACAGCCGATAGTCCTTGGAATCAAATCACCACGCGCCGCATTGTTGACTATGCAATTTATGGAGTGCGCTCCTCTTGCGATCCTTATATTGGCAAGCTGAATAACGATCGCGTGCGAGGAGCAATGAAAGCTACCTTGGATGCGTTTCTTACCAGTATGGTAGACAGCGAATCTCTGGTAAGTTATCAACTGGAAGTTTCTGCTACTCGCCGACAAGAAATTGCTGGGGAAGTTGCCGTGAAAATGATTCTGCAACCGACGTTCAGTATTGATTTTATTCAAGTGACAATGTATCTAGGATAAAGGATATATCGATCGCAAAAACGGGAATTTCAAGATTTTTTGCCCTGAATAGAAGAGAAAATTATGCCTAATGTCAATGTTTTTCGCGGCTCGGATGCTTCGCTGGTTTTAGCTGTCGATAATCAAGAATCTGTCGAGGGGAAATTAGCAGAAGCTTTGATCGGGAAGTACGAATTATCTAGCGTAGTGGGACGTTTACAAAATGTTCAAGTTAAGGTAGAAAACGAATTACGACCTTATCACGAATTAGGAAAACGCTTTGCTACAGAATTACGTCCGGGTAATATTAGCGTTTCGGGTTTTATCGATCGCGCGCACATCAATGGAGCCCTGTTACACTTACTCCTAGGTGATGGGGCGACGAGTCCTCCTCCTACTGGCGCAATTCCTCAGCCTTCTTTTAATATTGTGATCTCGATGAAAAATCCAGCTTTACCAGATAACAGCAGTACGCTGACAGTCTTTGGGGTCAAGTTTGAAAGCTGGAGTTTTACTTTACCTGAAGATGATTTTGTGATGGAAGGAGTGACGTTTAAAGCTTTACGCATTAGTTCTGAGGAGACAGGTTGATCTAGCCTTTCTCAGGTAAATTAGGTGTTCCTGGGCATTGGGCATTGGGCATGGGGCATGGGTGCTTCCTTTTCATAGAAGGGAATTTAATTGCGTGTACCTCACTTCCTTGAAAACCGCTATAGTTCACCTAAGTTGCTAGTTATCAAAAGCTTTAAGGGTGTGATTCACTCAGCCCCATTTCCAAGGGGGGTTAAGAATTTACCCACTCTAAGAGTGACGCAGAAACCGACTTTTTTTGCGGAAAAAATAGAGTAACAACTAAGTAGGTGAACATATAGCAATTCTCAATGATTTGCGTAATTATTGTAGGGGCAATCCCCCCGTGGTTGCCCCGATAGATAGGGGGTAGGCACGGGGGCGGGGGTAGGCACGGGGGCGGGGGTAGGCACTCTTGGCACTACCCCTACAAATTTATCTGAATGATTTAGGATTGCTATATATGTCCACCTACTTATCGCCCCGATCGCAAAACCCGGAACCCTTGACTTTTTCTGCGTAATTCCTGACTTAAACTTTTCCTAAATCCTCACCCTCAAATGCAATTTTTAACGCCGGAAGAACTGCTAGGTGGTTCAGAAATTATTTTTGATGTCGCGATTCCCCCAGAGGTATTGGAACATAGCACAAGTAGCACTAATAAAGAGCGGGAATTAGTGGTGCAATTGCGTCCGCTGACGATTGGGGCTTTTGGGCTGATTATGAAAGCAGCGAAAAGCGATCCCGCCCTGATTCCTTTGTTGATGATTAAAGAATCCTTAGTACAACCTAGTCTCTCCTTGGAACAAGTTAAAAGCATGAATCTAGGATTAGTTAACTTTCTGATCGCTGAGATTCGGCAAATTAGCGGATTGACGGAAAAAAAAATGAGTTCGAGTTAAGTAATTCGCCACTGGTGTTAGCTAGCTTTCGATTAGCTCGTGCTTTTGGTTGGACTCCTCAACAAGTGGGAGCGATGACAATGGCGCAGGTGTCAATGTATCTACAACTGTTAGATGAGGAAAATCGCTCGGAAAAATGAGGGGATGTGGCGATGTGGGGATGGCTTTTTTTATAGGAATAAGGCCAAAAAAACCCGGTTTCTTTGAAAATCGTGGCTTGAGCCGAGAGATATTGATGTAGAAACCGGGTTTTTGGCGCCGCGTGCGTAAGTCCTGTTTTTTATGAGGCTGCATAGAATTTCGATCCCCCCTAACCCCCCTTAATAAGGGGGGGACAAGATTCTTCTCAAAGTCCCCCTTCGATCGGGGGATGCGAGGGGGATCGAGATATGTGCAACGACCCATTAAATTGGTATAACCCCCCTTAATAAGGGGAGTAGGGGAGTAGGGGGTGTGGGACAAGATTCTTCTCAAAGTCCCCCTTCGATCGGGGGATGCGAGGGGGATCGAGATATGTGCAACGACCCATTAAATTGGTATAAGTCCTGTTTTAGTGAAGTGGAGAGGAGCAACAAATTGAAGATGGGTGATGAAAGTTTAAAAGATCTTGGCATCAATCTGAGCAATGAATTTCAAAGTTTATTGTGTAACTATACGAGTGGATGGTTGACTGACAATCTTTTGAGTAGGGAAGATTGGGCGGAAATCGCGCTTTTGTATCAGGAAACTGAGCGATTCGAGGGAGTCATCAATGAATCTAAAGTTTGGGAAAAATTGCTGACTACAGGGTTTATTCCGCCAGATTTGGGAAGTTCAAATAATATCAATCTAGGGGAGGAAACTACATCGGACGATCGCCCAAAAATTCATCCTTACTTAGAAACTTGGAGAAGATACGAGTCTTTGGTTAATCCCGATCGACCAATCCCTACTGCTAATAGCCAATCTAGTTATGCAAAAAGGCGATCGCCATCTTTATCTCTGGGGGATACTTCGTCAAAACCTCAAGTGATATCCCAGAGAGTTGTGGCGCCGGGAGAAGGGGAAAAAAATCATCCTGTGGCAGAAATTCCCCTGGTAGATACAAGGATTAATCCTAGGGATTTAGGTTTTGATGAATCTGATGCTGAGGGAGGCGATCGAGTTTTATCTCAGGAGTTAGCCTTCTCTAAATCTGATTCAGATCAAACTTCAGAATTTTTGCCTGTAGTGGATGAACCAAGGGAAATAAAAACACAATTGGCCCAGAATGTCAATCTACCAAACTTGGATAAGGCGACAGAAAAAACAGAGCACATTCAGAGGAATTTTGCCCAAAATTCACTGGGAATGAAAGGCTTAAAAGATTTGTCGGCTTTTTTGGTATCGCAGCCCAATCAAGAACATATAATTGAGGCGGATTTACTCAGTAAGTCTTCTTCAGAAAATCTCTTGTTTTCCGAAAGTGAATTAGCCGATTATCAGATGGAAACATCGGAAAAGATTAGTGACTTTTCGGATGTTTCCGAAGATTTTGTAGCAGCCAAGGGTGGATGGCTGGAAGCACAGGAGAGTGAGGTGGAAAATAGGACGAAAATAGCTGATGATAGTAGAAATAGGTACGCTATGGTAGAAGCATCTTTGCATAGCGATCGCCATCCCGAACTAGAGATGGAGACAATTTTAGAGGCGATCGCCCAAGAAATAAATCGAGAATATCGCCGATTTTATGGGGAGTAATTATGGCCATCAAATTAGGAAAAGTTGAACTCAATAAAGTGCATAAAATTGTCACCTTAGAACAAGCGGATTGGGTGACTCATCGGATTCCTGGTAAATTGGGAAATCTGGTGCAAGATTTGGGAAGGGATTCGGTACAATTGGAAATTAGCGGAATTTTTTACGGACAAAAAGCAGGGGATGATTTAGATTTTCTGCGAAAAATCCACAAACAGCGAAAAGCCGTTGACTTTGTGGCGGAAATAGTCGGTCAAGCCTATTTTAGCCAAGTTGTATTAGAAAAAATGGAAGTGTGGCAACTTGCGCGATCGCCCGATGAATTTAGCTATCGGCTGATTGTTCAAGAGTATGTTGAACCTCCCAAACCCATTGCATCCCCAGGAGTTTCTAATCTAGATCAAAAAATTAAGCTTGATGCTGCTAAACTGATGGATGTTGTGAGTCTGACTGATGCTTTGCAAATGGGGAATTTGCCAGAAATTACTAACCCGATCGCACCTTTGAAAACAGGTTTAGAACCTGTGAAAGAAGCCACTAAAAACTTTGACCAAGCGACGGCTGGATTGAAAGCACTTTTTAACATTTAGTGCTGAAATATTCAAGTAGACCTAGGAGTAAATACCAGCCACCTGTTTGATTTCAATTGTTCCCCGAAAATCTGGAAATCTGCTCAAAAAAACAAACATTTCATCTTTACCTTGGGAATTAAAGTTATGGCACTTTCTCTATTAGAAGATTTAAATTCCATTAACCCTGAAGCTGCATTGGCTGATTTCACAAATCAACTTAGTCACCCCGAAACTATTCTGGGTAAAGTAACACCGCACCTCCCAGATTTTGATGAATTCAAAAAGGGCATAAATCTGCCAAAATTAGATTTAAGCAATATAGAAAACACAATTTCATCAGTTCCTTTGTCAGCCAATGAACTGAAAGCAGAAGTAACTACTAAATTCCATCAACTCACTACGCTGAATTTGGCAAGTTTATCCGCAGCTATTCCGCTTCCTAGTGCTGATACTTTTCAAAATATAGATTTGGTGGGTGAAGTTAAATCAACAATTGTCAGTTTGACTCAAGATTTGAGCTTCAGTATCAGCCTTGGCGATTTGCCACCTGTTGCTAACTCGATATTTAGTGAGTTTAACGAATTCCTGAGTAAGGCCCAAATGTTGCCAGTGCGGACATTTAATGCTTTGTTAAAGGTGTTTCAGAAATTACTCGATAAACTATCTAATCCTGATGAATTACTCAGTCAACTGGGTTCGGCTAGTTTAACCAGCCTTTTTACAGCTCAAGTTTTATCCTTAAGCCAACAACTTCCTTCCCAGGCGATTAAGAGTATTGAAACGAATATTCATCAGCGTCGCGAATATTTGGGTGAATATCAAGCTATTCTGAACCAGTTGGAAAATCCCAACAAACTAGACAAATTATCGATGGCAGAGTTGCGTCAAAAAACCAGGAAACTTTCTCGAAATATTGAGGAAAATGAAGCGAGAATTAAAAGGGCGATCGCTAATTTAAATAATTTCACCATCGAGAGTTTCAATACTGCTTTAGTTCAACTTTCGCAAGTCGCAGCAAGCGATGAAAATACGCTCTCCTTAGTGCCGCTATTTAATCAGCTTCAAGGTTATATCGACACGATTAATCAAAAAGTTACAGAGATTACGGCTAAACTGCGACAGTTTACCCAAAAAATTCCCCAACTGATTGATACTGCTATTAGCAAGGCGGAGGAATTGGCCAGACAAGCGACTACAGCCATTGCTCAGGCGATCGACAAAGGTAAGGACGTTTTAAGTCAAATCAAAAGTTTTCTGTCTGATGCAATCCGGGAAATTAAAGAGTTCATTGACAAAATTTGCGCGGAATCAATGGAGTTGGTTAAACCTCTAAAGCGGAGTTGCAATGAAGCCTCAACATTTGTGGTCAATAATATTAATAAAATTTCGGTGGAAATTCACAAAACAACGGAGGAAGTAAGAAGCAGTATCGGGGGATTAAACACCAAAATTGAAACTAATCTTAACAGGCAAGCTTTAGAGGATAAAATCAATCAATTACTCGATCGAGTTACGCAAGTCTTAGATAATCCCCTGGTAGAACACAGTCTCAAAGAGGCAGAAAGTGGGATTAAATTGATTACTGATAACTTAGGCAAAGTATCACTTAAACCTGCATTTAAGGCGGTAGTTGATAAAACTGGCGATCTAGAAACTAAGTTGCGCGGGATTGATGCGGCTAAGCTTAGTACCCCAACTAAAGTGGCTCTGACAGTGGGGACGACAATTATTAAAGAGGTGGATGTACCGGGGATTGTCAATCCAGAATTGAACTTGGCTTTTGCAGAAATTCTGGAGCCGATAGAAGACTTGGTAGGATTGATTCAGGGAGAAGTTGATAACATTGATGCAAAAATTCAATCTTTTCAACCGGGAAGTTTAATTGAAAAAGTTGTCAAGCCTTCTCTAGATACGGTGGTAGCGAAAATTGATGAGTACAAACCTTCGATTTTGCTGAAACCAGTTAAGGATTTTTATGATGAAATGCTTGGGAAGCTGGATGCGATCGATCCTCAACAGTTAGTTGATAAGTTAGATGAGCTTTATCAAAAACTGGTGCAAATTATTGAATCTTTGTCTCCAGATAGGATGACTGATTTTCTGAACGAGCAGTTGGCAATTGTGACTAAAAATTTGGATGAGATTCCGGTAGAAGCTTTAGTAGCAAAAGTGAATGAGGGATTGAATCAAGTTGATAAGTTGATGGCGAGTGTGGGTTTGGCAGATGTGGTGCAATCGGATTTTTGGCTAACTTTAGAAAGTATTTTGAGCTATAGTTTTGCTGACAAAATTAAGCAAATTGAATCTCTGCGCGATCGCGTGGTGGAGCGAGTTAATGCGATGGGTACAGAGCAGTTAACGGTATCTGTAGGAGGATTGAAACAGGCAATTACAGATTATGTGAAAATTCAGAAAAACCCGAATGTTGGTTTTGATTTGAGCAGTTTGCAAGCGGCTGTCAGCGAATATGCTCCGGTGATGGTTGAAGTGCAGATGTTGTGGGAAGCAAAGCAATTGACTTTGGCTAAATTTAGTCCCCAAGCTGAATTGGCGGTGGATTATCAAGATTTGCGCGATCGCCTACAAAGACTTTATGATGGCATCAACACCACCAATCCGCAGTCAGTTTATGAACGAGTGGAGCAATTGCTGACAACAAATGGCGATCGCCTCAAACCAAATCAACCCGAAAGTATTGAAGTGATTCAAAACTTTAATACCGAGCAGATGCTTACCAGTTTCAAACAATTCTTACCAGAGGAATTGGATCGACAACTGATTAATCCGATCGAAAACCTGCTCAATTCCCTAGATAATTTACTAGCACAACCTCGTTCCGTGCTTGGTGATATCAAACTGGTGATTCAAACATTGTCAGAAGCACCAGGAAGATTAGCGGATATTTTGAGCAATATTGCCACGAATTTAGGCGCTCAAATACGCGATGCTATTAATGCAGTGAAAGCTGTAATTAATAGTCTAGTTAGCGAAGTGGTGACGGCATTGCAAGCAACCTATAACAATGTTCTGGAGACGGTAAAATCCCTCAGCCCGCACCGAATTCTCAATAGTTTTGAAGACAGCGATTTTATCAATTTTGATAAGTTTCTGGAAAAACTGCGGGAATCTCAAGACAGTCTGACTGTTTATATCAAATCTCAATTGACTGCGAATACTCAGTCTTTGCTTGCTGTCAACTCCCCCGGCACAAAAGTAGCATTAATTCGGGATTTAAATCGCTTACTGTTGGATGAAAACCTCTATAAACCAGACCAATTACAGGGAATACAACTGTCTCCTGAAGCGCAAAATTTATCTCAAGGTGACTATCGAAATAATATTGTTCACTTCAACCGGGTGTTGATAGAATCGAATTATACCGGGGAATTGGTGATGAATGTTGAGTCAATTTTTCCCTATCTCCAGCAGCAATTAGCAGAAATTTATCCGCAAAATATTGTCGATGAATTGGATAAATTGCACGCTAAGATTATTCAATTGTTCCACGATCTTCTGGGTGCTGTCGCCAGTAGCCTCGACGGTCAGTATCAGAAAGTTGTCAAGAAAACTGAAGCCCTACGGGAGGCAATTAATAAGTTGTTTAAAGACTTAAGGGCGAGGCTGGAACAGCTAAAAAGTGAACTCAATATTGGGTTAGAAGATGTGGAGGAAGCTTTCGATCGCCTGTTAAATGCTTTACCAGTATAGGGGTGATTTTGATGTTAAAGTAGGGACAAAGGCTTTCGCCCATTAGTGTCAACTTAAGCTTTTAGTCCACCAGTCCTCCCAACCGCCCGGTAGTCCGCCAGGGGTTGAAACCCCTGTCTAATAGCGAAAGTCCTCTAAAAGAGGACTAATGAGTTGAAAAGTGTTTTTCTCAGTCCTCGATCGAGGACTTTAGCTTTGAGACAGGGGTTTCAACCCCTGTCGGACTATCAGTTTTACCTTAAGTTGACACCAATGAGCATTGCCGTTTCCCTACGGGGATCGCTCGCTCTGGGATGTACTTCATAAACCTGCAATCTGCTGTAAATGCTTTACCAGTATAGGGGTGATTTTGATGTTAAAGATTAGTTACAAAATCAAACTCGGCAGAACTACCTACACGGCGAATGATGGCACGCTGTTACTCGATTTGCGATCGCAAGCTTCTTTGCATATTCCCGTCAACACTTGTCGGATTGTGTTAGGTATCCCGAAAAATGTGGAGGTTTCTCCCAAAGATCCGGTATCTATAGAAATCGGTTACGAAAAACAAACTACCTTAGTATTTACAGGTAGGGTGACTTGTGTAGATTGGGAAATCGATCGCGTTCAGATTGAGGCGGCTAGTGCTTTTACTGATTTAACTTTGCTGCGATTGAATCGAGTTTATGAAAAATCTCATGGGGGGGATATTGTTAAAGATATTCTCAGACAAGCGAAGTTGACTATTGGTAAAGTTGAGAATGGGATTAAATTTTCGGTTTATACGGTGGGCGATCGCCAAAATGCGGCCGATTGCTTGTATAACTTAGCTAAACAATGCGGTTTTGATGTTTATGCTAACGATCGCGATCGGGCAGTTTTTTCCCAGTACAGTCCGGCTATAACTCATACTTTTACTTACGGTGAAGATTTGCTCAAATACTGCTCAAAACAACCCCAAAAAGGCATCGAAAAAGTAGAAATTTATGGAGAAAGTCCAGCCAGTCAAGGACAAGGAGAACAGGCTTATTCTTGGTTGACTAAAAACGAAGTGAAAGCCACGGCGGGTTCGGGTGGAAACGTTCTGCGACTGGCAGATCCCACCGCACGCAGCCAAGCTGTTGCTCAAAGTATTGCACGGGGGGTGCTAAGTCATCTGAAACAAAAGCAACGGGGACAGATTATGGCGATCGGTGCAGCCAATGTCAAATTAGGCGATGGTATCCAAATCACAAAAATGCCCATTAGCAAGCAAAATGGCAGTTTTAAAGTAACTGGAATTAAGCATATCCTGAACCGCCATCAGGGTTTTTTAACCACGATTGATTGGGAGGAAAAATAATGGATTCAATTATTGGGGTAATGCAAAAAGTTGCCCAGCAAGAAGCACAAAAAATTTATACTACCGAACTTGGCATCGTGACGGCAATATTTCCCCATGCTTCGGATAGCGATAAAGATAACTACCAATGTTCCGTAAGATTGAAGAATAAAAAGCAGCCCGATGGCAAAGATTTTGAATTGCGGAAAGTCCCAACTGTTACGCCCCATATTGGACTGGCGAATATTCCCAATGTGGGAGATTTAGTCTTGGTGACTTTTATTGGAGGCGATATTAATGCTCCGATAATTATTGGGCGGTTGTATAATGATGAAGACCAACCTCCAGTCAATAAAGAAAAAGAATTTTTGCTGCAACACGATCGAGAAAAAGGGGGGAGTTTAAAAATTGATAAAGAGGGAGCAATTACCGTCACTAGCAAAAATGAAAAGCACGTAATTACGGTTAATGATGATAAGATTGATCTGACGAATGAGAAATGTCATTTAACTTTAGAGGGGGGAGATGCTACGCTCAAAAATGAACAATGTAAAGTAGTTTTGAGTGGTGGCAACATTACCATTGATAATGGTACTTGCAAAATTAAAATCGAAGCTGGGGGCATTACTATTGACGCTGCTAGTAACAATGTCACTGTCAAAAGTATGGGTAGCATTAAAATTGGTGATGCTGCGACCGGTTCGATCCAAGTTGGCGGCCGATTATTAGCTAATGCAGTGGGCGATGGTGATGATATTATTCTCAGTATGCACACTCACATGGGGAATTTAGGTGCGCCTTGTCCGGTGATGGTCCCAACTGAAAAGATTAATTCTATTCAAGCCAAAGCTAGAAATACTCAAGTGGGTTAATTACTCGTTTGTTCAGTCAACTTTCCACGGGCAAAAAACCCGGTTTCTGCCTGGATATCTCTGGTGGAGAGCCACTATTTTTCTAAGAAACCGGGTTTTTTTGACTTTATCCTATGCTCGTTTGTTCAGTCAACTTTCCACCCCAAATATTAAGAAGATGGTCAGAATTAAAGGTGCTAATAGCGATTATGTTTATGATACAGGGAGTCAAACGATTCAGGAAAAGCCCAATGCCGATCCGTTATATTTAGAGATTTTTATCTGTCCCAACGATATGCCGAGTCGGGTAGAAAAACCCCATGCTAAGGGTTTTTGTCAGGGGACTGATGAAACTTGTCCAGATCCCCAAAAGTCCGGTCATGCTAAGATTTGCTTAGACCAAAAAGATGGGATTTCTTTTGTGACTAAGAATCGGATTGTGGCTCAAGGTAATTTTGCTGTTGAACATGATGGCAAAAGAGCGATCGAGGTGACAGAGCGATCGATTACAGTTAGCTTTGGTGGTACTATTATCAAAATTGCCGATGGTGACATTCAGTTATCTAGTCAGAATGAGAAACCCATTCAAATTTCTGGTAATTTAGCGATCGCTGGGAATGTCAAAATCACCGGAAAAGTTGACTTAAGTCAAGCCGATGTAACGTTTTCTCAAGCAACGATTGAACAAATCAAAAAATCGTGATAAATTATGGATGAGGATTTACAAAAGTTCGATTTAAAACTAACTCTCTACTCCAGAGATTTAGAATCGCAGAATCGTCAATTGCTCAGAATTGCCGATTGGAACAACGTAGATTTAGAAGCCGAGAATCGCGACTTAGCAACGGTAACAAAAATAGATAATTTAAGTCAAGCGATTTTAAATCGACTTTATACCCGCAAAGGAGAACTAGCTAGTTTAGGACATCCCGATTATGGTTCGCGCTTATATCTGTTAGTCGGCGAACTAAACAACATAAAAACCCAAGGTTTAGCCAATATTTACATCCGGGAATGTTTGCATCAAGAAAGCAGAATAGATGAGATAATTGATATTGTTTTTGAACCGCCATCTCGATTGAAAGACCCTAACACTTTAAAAGCTAAAATCATCGTAAAAGTGGTAGATTTAGATACACCGCTGACTCTGAATATATCGATAGTTGGAAATTAAGAAGTTTGATTATGGTTTTTGAACAGAAGAATTTTACCCAAATATTTGAGGCGATGCGCGATCGCACCGTCTCCACCGTCAGCGACTTTCAAACCGGAAGTGTGGTTCGCACCCTGTACGAATCCTTCGCTTATGAAATGGCGATTTTGTACGAAGAAATGCAGCGGGTTTACCTATCTGCTTATGTGGATACCGCCGAAGAAGTGGATCTAGATAAAGTAGTCGCGATTTTAGGGATTAAACGCGGCGAACCAGATTATGCTACCGGAATAGTTACTTTCGATCGCGATTTGGGACTGGATGAAAATATCACGATTCCCATCGGAACATTAGTCACCACAGAAGATAAGGAAGAATCACCGAAAAAAGCTTACAAAACCATTGAAGCGCAAATTATTCCCCCCACGGAAACATCGATCAAAGTGCGGGTACAAGCCATACAGCCGGGAGAAACAGAAGTTACAAAAGCCGGAACTGTAAAAATCATGCCCCAGCCGATACCGGGGGTGAAAACAGTTGATAATCCCGAAGCAATTGTATTTACTGGTAAGCTGCGGGAGACAGACGAACAACTGCGGGAACGGGCTAAAAAAGCTTTGATTGCTGCTAGTAATGCCAATACGACATCGATTGAAAATGCCCTGTTGAGTTTACCGGGAGTTAGGGAAGTTAAGGTTAAAGAAAACTTTCATAATGCGAAAGGAAAAGTCAGTCTGTCTAGTACGCCAGTATCAGCGGAAAAATTGCCCCTTCACATTCCCAGAGGGACAGAATTAACTATTGTTCTGGAAACCACTACTAGAAAACAATTTATCACAACGGAAAGCATCAATTTTACCGGTGAAACGGTAGAAGTGAGTGTTCAAGCATCGATCCCAGGAAAAGCCGGAGAATTAAACCAAAGTTATACTACGCAGTGGGAACCATTACGCAAGGAGCTTAGTTTTAATCTCAGTAATAGTGAACCGATCGAGTTGCGGGAGTTTGGTGTTATTGAAGTATTCGTCGATGGCATAGATTTTGAAGATACCAATAAAGTTAGCCAAATTAAACAGGAGATTGAACGGGTAAGGGCTGCGGGAATTTATGCGATTTTAAAGCCAGCGAATGCGATTGAAATTGATGGTGTTTTCCGCATTGAATTAAATTCAAATTTGCGGATATCTGCTGCGGAAAGGCTGCAAATTGAGGAACAGGTAGAAAAGGCGATCGCCGCCCACCTCAAAACTCAGAAAATGGGACAACCGCTGTTGATATCCCAACTTACTCGCAAAATTTTAGACTGTCAAAACGTCAGCGATTTATTAGATTTTGCTCTGAAAACGACGCGCCAAGTAGGGGAAAAACCAGAAGTCGATTCCTATGCTTCCACTGTGAAGACTGTGAAGCGATTGGAAGCAGATATTCTGGAAAAATTCACTGTTAAATCCATCCGCGTTGCTTCGGAAATTAAATCTTTAACTGTAGATGTGCAAGTAAAAGCCCCAAGTTTAACCCAGGAAACTCACAATACTTTCCTCGAAACACTGCAAACCTATTTCCAGCGTCTATTGGTGGGTGAAAGTATTAGTGTCAGTGCGATTAAAGCTCAACTAAATGCCGAAGTCGAAGTGTGGCTGAATCCCCATTTATGGAATCCCAAAATGAGTTTTGATGGCCAAACAGTAGAGGTGAGTTTTGTTGAAAAAGGCAAGCTAGGAAAAACTTTTATATTCTCTCATTTCCTGAGAATTAGTGGTGCGATTAAACTGATATTGCCGCTTACCATCACTGCTTTGGAAAAACAGACAGTATTAACCAAAGTCAGACAAGAATTGAGCGATTATCTCGAACAGCTAAAGCCGGAAGAAAATATCGAAATTGAAAAATTTGTCAATCGGGCACTTGACGTTGAATCGGTGCTTGATGTTAATTGGAAATTAGGAGATTTTCAGGTATTAGATTTAGAAAATGCTCGCGATCGCCTAGATGTTCAGAAAAAAGAAATTCGGGTGGAACCATTTGAAAAAACCCAGTTGGCGGCTGATTTTGCGATCGATAGTGATGTCCAGGTAGTGCCGATCGCCATTAGCAAGTTAAAACTGAGACTGAATACCACCGGATTACCACCGGAAAATATCAATCCAGAACAGCTAAAAACCGCCATGAAAGAGACTTTAACCAGTCTGTTTACCCCCAGTTTTACCCAACAGTTGCCGAGTTGGAATCTGGGCGAAAATCTCGACTACGAGCAATTGCGAACTAACTTGCTATCATTAATTCGCGATCGGGCTAACAATCTTTCCCTAGCCACCTTGCAAACCTTGATTCCTGACGGTGACAACAAAGCACAACTCATTGATGTTACCCGGATTTTTCTGCGGGGGGCAGATTATACCCTAGATACTTTAGAACTTACGGCGCGGGAAAGCATTTTCACCCAGCAGGATATCCCCATGCGGATTATGGAACGCGCCCAACTAGAACCCCTCAATCTCAGCGGGGATAACCTACAAATTATCGTGGAAATTACCGGAGGTTAATTGTCATGGAAAAACTCGGTAAAACCCTCAACATCGCCAGTCGCTTACCCCACTTTTACGACACCCAAAATGTCGAAAGTGTGCTATATCAATTTATCGATGTTTTTGGCTACATCATCGAACAAGCAGAAACTGACTTATTGGATGTGATGCACGCCCATCACGTAGATACCGCTACTAATGAAGGTTCTCAAGGTTTTATTGGTCAGCGAAAAGGCGATTTAGATAAATTACTGACCATCTATTTAGAAGCCTTGGGTGGTACATCTCAACTGATTCAGGTTAGCGATCGCTTTAGCATCGGTTCGATCAAAAATGTTGATAGCTTCGTCGCGAAACTGCAAACGAATACCGACATAGTATCCCAGGAGTTACGCAAAAATCTGACTCTTGAAACTAACCAAATACTCGATCGCTACCAAGTAACTCAGCCAAATTTTCACGAAGATTCATTTAAAAATCTACCCCAATTAGCAATTTCAATTCTCGTCGCCCAACATCCAGTCAGTAAGTATCTCCACTCTCAACTAAATTCTGAAAGCCAACAACTTTTAAGCCTATATGACGGTAGCGAATCCGTACCCCAACCCCTACAACAAATACTCTTAACACTACTCAACCAGCAACTCACAAAACCAGATTTTTACGCCAAAAATAAGGCATACTTTAAGAGTATACTACTACTAGAAAGCGTCAAACAACTAATAGCTGCACCAATTACGCACGACGATCGCCAACGACTGCACCGACTGCTATTAGAAGCAGCTTATCCCGAATATATTGAGTCTAGCAACATTCCCTCAAAAGGTGAAGTTGAACAAGCCTTAATTGCCGAACTAAATCGCTTTTTAGAATCCTACAAACCCGAAAATGATACCCTAGATACTACCAATCGCATCAAACAAAATCGCCTGCTGTTAGAAGCCACTTATCCCAGGGAACTAGAAAAAAGTTATGCCCCTTATCGGGAAAGACTGAAAGGAATCATCGCTATTTTGCGGCAAGGTGCAGCCACTCGTCAAGGGATTCTTGATTTAGTCGCAGCTAACTTGGGAATTTTAGGCGATTCAGAGGCTGCTTTAGCGGCCAAAAAGCAAATTCGGATCGAAGAATTTGACCCGGAAAAAACCTGGATACGTCCTCCGAATACTTCCTTCGGTATAATCGCCTATCACTATCGTTTAAGGTTGTTTGAAGAGTTTGTCGCCGCCAGCCTCAACCCCCAACCATCGGAAATTGAAATTTTCTTGGAAGTTCCATCAACTTTACCTGTGGAAGGGTTGTATAATCCCCGAATAGTTCATCTCGATACGGGACATTTTATCTGCTACCAAGGTAGAATAAAATCCGGTGATAAGTTATTATTTCGAGGGAATACCGTCTTAGTCAATGGACAACCTTTTCACACTCAAGAAAACACGCCCTTACTACCAATCAGTAACTCTCGGTGGCGCTTTGAAGCCCAAATTATCGGCGATTATCCTGTCGGCTTATTCGATCGGCAAAAGTTTGATTCCAGTACCCTAGGTTTTGCTGAAGTCGCCATCCATTTAGAGATGCGAATTTACAAACTTAATCCTGGGATGTTTGAGGTGACAATTCCTTGGGATATTCCCGGATATTCTGATAAGTTTGGTGAAGCGTCAGACCATCCGCGACACCAAATTGGTAATATCATTAATCATGTGAAAGGTGCCGGTGTTTTGGCCCTGATTAATTATGAAAAAGTTTTCCGAGAAACCCATGATTTACAACTCAGGTTAACCGTCGTGCGATCGCCTTTTCTGGAAACTCACATAGCCGAAGAAAAATTTAATCTTCTGGGCTTAAAAGTTCCCTATCCCGACGGCATTAGACACGAAATGAGTGAGAAATTATTAACTACTGGAGTGTTTGATTATGCTATATTTGACTATGGCGATCGCTTTCCCTCTATCCCACCTCCCGCCCCGGACGAAAATTACCATGAAATGACCGATAATTTCTTAATCTCCGGTGTATTTGATTATACCGATTTCGACTCAGGTAACGGCTTTGAATAACTACCAATTGAGGAAACTAAAACTATGAAAATGGCTGATGCAATGGACATGAAAGGACGATTGATTATCCAACAATTTAATCCCGCAGGTGAACTTGTCGATGAAGTTAAAGCCAATAATTTCATCGTCTATAGCGGACGAGATTTAGTTGCGAAAATGTTTTTAAATCAAAAAATCGAGCCGATCCGTTATTTGGCGATCGGTACTGGGAGTAATCCGGTGAATCCAGTTGAAGATACCGCATTGCAAAAAGAAGTATTTCGCAAAGAAGTCAAACCCCTGGATCTTGCCAGAGATTTAAGCGATGCCGATGAAATCCCGATTAAAGTTGAAAGCGGAACCGTCAGACAAAAAAATCGCAAGGTGAGATTGTGCGTTGACTTAGACTTTGCCGAACCCCCCAATCAACCGCTAGCTTTGACTGAAGCCGGACTATTTAATAGCGCCCAAGGGGGAATTATGTACAATCGAGTCGTATTTCCCAACATTACTAAAACGGCTGATTTCAAGCTGACTTTAGTTTGGGAAATCATTTTTTAAATTGGCGATTAAAAAATTCAGCATAGGTAAAAATAATGACTACCAATAACGGCAAATTTGCTCCCCAACATAAAAAACCAGGCGATTTAATTTTGTCTGATGAATGGAATGCGGGAATGCAGGAAACAGTCCGCTTAGAGAGTGCGAAAGTTAACCGCAAGGGCGGGGATTCTTTACAGGGCCCTCTGACGATCGAATCAGCATTAGCAGTTGATACGACAACTATTACCAGCATTCAATTAGAAGTTAAAGGCGCGTTGAAATTGGCCGATGGAGTGGCTGTCAATCAGTTTTCTAATGATGAGAGTCTCAGCAATAATAGCGATCGTATTGTTCCGACTCAAAAAGCTGTAAAAACTTATGTAGATA
>RDXH01000060.1 GCA_004292745.1 Oscillatoriales cyanobacterium
CTTTGGCGTAGTCAGGTAGTTTCATTTTGACCTCCTGACTATATATTACCATCTTTGCTTACTACTGCTTATAAGCTTAATGAAGTTTTACAATACCTTCGATAATCTTTTTAATTGTCTTTCTAGCTGTCTCAGAGGCTCTTTTCCTGGCGTCATGTAAGCCCACTGGAGGCTTAGCTCCTCCTCTTTGAGCTTAGGAATCAGCCCCGCTAACACCACCGATGACTTGCCACTACCCGAAGTGCCGATTACAGCTAAGAAATTGTCCTTCGCCAGTTCTTTTTGTAAGTCCTTAATCAGCTCGTCACGCCCAAAGAAGAACTTGTGGTATTTTTTATCACCGAATGAAGACAGCCCAGGGAAGGGGCACTCAGCCTTGTATTCTGGTGGTTCCTTACCCAAGGCTGCCAGAGCGTCAAAAGTGAGATCGAGCACTTGGTCGCAGAGGTTGTTGAGTTCAACTATTGCCTGATGACGATCTGAGCGGGCGGTGCGTGAGTCGGCTCCCCTGGTATTTTTTAGCGTCTTTACCTGGGTTTCAAACCTCTGTTTGAGTACGGAGGCATGAGGGGCTCGCTCTTGCAGGAGCTGTTGCAGCTTTTCCAGACCATACTCGATTTCCTCGTCTGTCAGTTCTCGATCGTCGAGGCGATCGCTGAACAAGGGACGTCCACCCAAGCGGCTGAATAGGGCTGGAACTGTAATATCGTGGCGCTTGGACAGTCCGGCTGTGGCTTCTTGCAGGGCCGTGTCTACTTCTCCGGACTCTCTGAGTCGTCGGTAAAAGCTCTGTCCTAGAGCCAAGCCTGTCTCTACGCTCACTTTGCGGGTCATCGCTATGACTGCGGGCATCCCCAGATTTCTGACTAATCGCTGAGCTAATCCGCCTAATGCTCCTTCGGCTCTGGGGTCGGCACTCTCACAAGTGCAGAGGAAGGCAAAGTGAGGTAAACTCCTCTGATAATTACCGATGTTCTTCAATTCTCCGATCAGGTCTTCGGCAGTTACTGGCAGAACTTGATTGTCAGCTTGCGCCCAGTATAAAACTGTCTCACCTGTCGCCATCAGCTTGCCGTGGCAGATCAAGTGGAGTAAGGTGTAGGGTTTCTTGGCATTCGTCAGTTGCTTAGATAGTTCTTGTAGCGTGGGCGGACCCAGGGCACCTGTAACGTCATTTGCTATCCTGATAAGGCTGCCTCAACATCAAAGGGCGCTAGTTGATATTTTCCTATATTCGAGGGACTGGCTGCCAGCACCAGCGATCGCAAGTCACGCCGCCCAATTGGCGGAAAGCGGCGATCTATAATAGTGGGAATGTACAGGGAAAATGGCACGCGCTGGTTACGGGCTAAAAGATACCAATCTCCGTCGGCATCAATCGGAGCACACAGTCGTTCCCAATGTAAGGTCTTGACTTTATCGTTGTCCGCCGCTTCAATTGAGAGTAAAATTCGCAGGCGGCAGTCTTGGGTACTCTTGGATAGGGCGCGAACAAAAGTCTCGCGCACAGCTCCTCGAAACAGGGCTTGGCCCAAAAGGATGCCATATTCTTTTTCGTTCTCTTGCTGTTGGGTGAGTTTGTTTAAGTCATCCTGAGTTAGCTCAAGAGTCTCTTTTGAATGGGTGGTTAGCCCATCTGGTTGCTTACACCTGACAACAATCGGCCAGCTACTCACACCTGATTGGCTCTGGATGGTAATCTCGAACTCGAAGGCGTTCATGCGTCATGTCCTCTCATTATTTCTTGCTCTCTATGTAGATTTTTATTGAATTCCAGTGGATAAATATTTAGCTTCCGATTTCAAAAACCGCATGTATTGGTTTGTTGAAAATCGCCACACGCTTACCAAACACAGCAATATTGAACTTGTTAGCGATCGGAAAAAAGGCTTGTATTTGTCGTTGGTGAATCAAGAGCGACTGCAACTTATCTTGCAAAAAATGTTAGATTCCAATGAATTTTTGAGCGATTACGGTATCCGAGCTTTGTCAAAATACCATGAGAATTATCCAATATGCTTTAGATATTGGAGAAGGTCAAGGTCCTGTAGGTCATTTTTTCCCGCTGTTGAAGTCAGAAGTCTCTCCACAGGGGAGCATCCCGAATTTGCAAATATATCGGTAGGGGCGAAGCATGACCGTAGTGAATCTTTCCTTTTAACCAATAACTTATCTGCGGTCATGCTTCGCCCTTTACAAAACCGGGATGCTCCCCTCCACAGTCTAGAATCAGTTAATTTCTTAATTTTTCTGGCGATAGGGCGATCGCAATTAAATTTTCTATTTTTTTAATATTCGGATCGCCAGCTAAATAACCGATCCCACGGTGCAAGTGGAGGCGAAACTGTTTAGCGAGAGTATCTTTTTCTGTACCTAAGTTGTCATTGTGACAGCGCTGCTTCAGAGCAATTATCAAGATATCAGCCATGTCGCCACCAAAAACATCCCAACTTAATTCTACATTGCTGTCGCTAGGAATCGGTACAGGAGAGGGAATGCTCGGCTCGGCTAGCGATCGGCAAAAACCCCACCGACATAGGATGTTCCACTGGTCAATTTTGGTTGATCGTTTCAGTTTTGATAGTTGGTCTTTCCCTGTTTGGGAGATGCGGATGCGATCGACTGGTGGTTCCATAGGTTGATGATTTTTTGATATGTTGTAAGTAGAAGGAAGAAGGAAGAAGATCGAGGTGAAAAATGCTCATACAGCAAGCTTTTTAGCCACCTGTATCTATTGTCTGCGGTCATGCGAAAGCCTATGCAAAATCGGGATGCTCCCTTTCAAAACTGAGGTTGTTAACCAAAATTCACCACAAAAATTTACGATAAAATTTACATTTTTTTACACGGCGCTGGGTTGAAATGTACGAGGTTTTCTGGTATTGTGATTATATAAGGATTTATCCTATATAATCGGATGCTGGCAAAAATAAAATTTTCGCAACCATCCCATTATCCTATATATAGTACCGCAACCCCTGGGCAAAGTCAAGGGGTTGCGTCTATTTTTTAGGGCGAATTTTTATGGCCAAAAGTAACCATTTTCAACGGTGGTTTGGCGTTTGGCGGAATCATATTGGAGGATGTAGCTGTGGGCGATCGCCTCTAATTCTTGCAGCTTATCATATTCTGTTTTGCCAATTTCTGTATCTGTTGATAGTAGGATGACTTGGTGGCTGGCGGAGGGGAAATAGCGTTCGACTAGGTTGTTGCGGTGGGAGGAGTCGAGGCGGCCTAGGGGAGTGTCGATGGCGACTGGTAATTGTCTCCCGGATACCCTGGCTAATCCCCACAAAAAGGCGATCGCTAGCAGTTGTTTTTCTCCTGCTGAAAGTCGGTGTTTGGGTACTTGTTTCCCTTCGGTATCGTAGATGGAAAGACTAAAGGTTTGGGTATCTATGGCTACTCTGTGTACTAAGTCAGTTTTGTGCAGCAGGTAGCGGAAACAATCGGTGATTTCTACTTCGAGTTTATTGAGTTTTTTGAGGGTAAGTTTTTCTTTGAATTGTTTGAGAGTGGCTTGGGCTTTAGCGATGGAGGCGATGATGTGTTGGCTGTTTCTGATGGTGATGAATTCGCTGCTGTAGTTTTCTAATTCTTTTTTGACTTGGGCTAATTCTTTTTCTAATTCCTCGATGTAGCGGTTAACTGATACCAAGTCTGCTGCTGCATTAGCGACTGCTTCTTGGCTATTTTTTAACTCTATTTCTAGTTCTTTGTAGGCTTCGGGAGAAGCGGCGGTGGCTAATTGTCTGTCTGTAAAGTCGATTTCTGCTTCAATATTTTGGATTTTGTCTATAATTTCTACGGCTGTGGTTTGCTGGAAGGGGATTTGGTAGTTTAGGATATTTTCTAGTTGTTGAATGTGGTCATTGTCGGCTGCTAACCAGGGGGTGGTGTCGGAGCCGATTAGCTGTTCTAGTTCTCTATTTTCTTGGCGGATGAAGTCTTCTATTTTGTCTAGTTGTTCGGGGTTCAATGAAATTTCGGCGATGTAGTTGAGGAGGCGATCGCTTTTTTCTTTGATAATATTTTGGGCAATTTTGGCTCGCTGCTGGCTGGATTCTGTTTCTGCTTGGGTTTTGGCTTGGCTGAGCAGGGGGGAAATTAGGGCTAAGGGGAGGGTATTTGATGCTAGTTCAATCATCGCTTCACGGGATTTTTCAGCAGTGGCTCTGTAGTCGTTTAGTTGTCTGTCTAGTTGGCTGCGATCGGCTGCGATTTTCCCACCTTCGGAAATAAACTTATCTGATGCTTGTTGCTGATTTTTTTGAGCTTGCTCTAACTTGTTTTTTAAATTAGTTGCATCTTCCTTGACTTCGGCGATTTTATGAGTAATTTTACTGAATTTTTCTTCAATTTTTTCTAAAGCTGCCAAGTCTTTTTTGCCGGACATTTCTTTACGCTTGCGGCTGGCTAATATTTCTAAGTCAACGGCGAGGCGTTCGGCTAGTTCTAAACCTAAAAGAGATTTAATTGCGCCCACTACAAATTCTGGTGGAGTTTCGACTTCTGCGAGTTCTTTTACTTGTTCGCCATCAAAAAGAAACAGGTTAGATATGCCGACTGGTAGCATGGTTTCGATGTATTCATCCCAGGTGTTACTCAGGGCTTTGTCTGCCCACCAATCAGTAACGAAATCGCTATACATGAGAATACTTAGGGTGTCTTTGATATCGTTTTTTTTCCAGTATCTAACTATTTTAAATGTGCTTAATTTATCATCTTGAACTTGTTCAAATATTAATTCAACCCTGGTATCGTCTAAGGGTGGAGTGTGGCGATTGACTGATTGATTGAGGAAGTCGCTGTAGCTTAAATTGCCTCTGGTGGAACATTGAGCTCTGCCGCCGTAGAGGGCGAGGCGAATGGCATCTAGGAGGGTAGTTTTGCCACCGCCATTCATGCCCCCAAATAGGACTATGGGGCATGGATTGCCGTCTTTTTCTGGGCGGAGATTGATGGTTTGAGTGCCTGCATAGGGACCGAAGTTTTTGAGGACGAGTTCGAGGAATTGCATTGTAGATGTTGTTGAGATGGGTGGAGAATTGCTAAGTGCGATCGGCAGTCTCAAATGACGCAAGTCCTAATGATATCATTTTGTATAGGGGCTGACGGTGTTACGCTGTACAACCCTGGACAAACAGGGCATACGCGATAGCAATACTCTCACTATTGATAGAGAGAGCTCTCGTAGCCGTCCCTCAAAGCTCGAATCATAATGTTTCGAGCGCCGCCCCAATCTCGGTCATGTTCGTGACCGCAGTTGGGGCATTTATCGATCACAACAACACCTCGTTTTTTAGCTGATTGCTTGAGGTGGCATTCAAAACGATAATGCCCCCAAGTGAGCATCTGTCTAGCAGTCTTGGTGCGTAACTTGCGCTTTGATTTAACAACCATTTGTGATGTTTCAAACCTAGGCAGCAAGATGACTTTATATTGACTTGTCAGGTAATTAACTACCTGCTTGTGGCACTCGTCAACCAAGTCGCGAATCCTGATTCTTAGCTTGCTTGCCGCTTTTAACATCCGGCGTTTCTGCCTTCTACCAGCTTTTGACGCACGTCCCATTAGTTTGTCAAGGTGAGAACACAATCTTTGAATGCGTCCAATGTCTGCCTTGCCAAACTCTTGAAATGAATCGCCGTCGTAGCCAGTTAAAAAGGTTCTCACACCAGGATCAAGTGCAATTACCTTGTCTAGTTCCTTCGTTCTTGCCTCCTCTCTTATTGGGATACAAGCGAACCATCGCTTTTTGTCTCTAACAAGTTGGGTTGCAAACTCGGTTTTTTGAATTGGTTCTGTAGCCCTGAAATTAAGTCCTTTAACCAACGATGGGAACCAAGTCTCGCCGTTGAAATTAACTTTGTGGAATTTGATTGATTGCGAGGGTTGACGACAGCTCCTAAAACTTGCTTCTCCTTTTACGGACTTGGCTTGTTTCCAAGCATCCCAAGCATCAAAAATAGCATTTTATTTTGGGTGAGACGGTGCCGACTTGACCCAATCAGGTAAGTCTAGCCCTAACAGGTAGTCCCTCAAAGAATAAGCACTGGTTATTTTCTCGCCTGCTTTCAATGATGCAATAGCTTTGTTATAGCAGTAACGCGATGCTGATAGCCAAGACTTCCATTTTTGATGCAGTTCAAGCTCAGGATAAACCCGAATCTTAAGTGTTTTGTTGGGCGACTTTTTCTGCTTCTTTTTGTGCCTCTGATTCGACTTGTAACTCCTGTTTGATTTGGTTTTCAAGCCTTCTGATGGAGTAAAGTCTGCTTGAAAAACTGTGGAGGATTGCGACGATATCTTGAACGAGTTCGGCGTGCGGAGAGAGACTGATTTGGTTGAGAACCACGATTTTGCAGTCAAATTGCTCACAGAGCCATTCGATAATGTCGAATCCGAATCTTGCCAGTCGGTCTTTGTGGGCAACCACAATAATTGCGATATCACCTCGCAGAACTCGTCCCAAAAGATTGATGAGTCCTTTCCTCCTAAAATTGAGTCCTCCTCCCACTTCCTTAACGACTTCAGCGCCTGGATAGAGCGCTGATAGTCGTTCAACTTGTCGATCGAGGTCTGCCTTTTGTGGCCTGGTAGAGACGCGAGCATAGACAACGGTGGCGCGTCTAGAGTCTGGCTCTGATTCCTGTTTGATGAACTTTTCGATGTCGTACCGTCTTTGACCTGACGGCGTTTTGACGGTGGAGATATTGCCGTTTGCTTCCCATCGTCTGAGGGTTCGCAGGCAAACTCCCAGAGTGTTAGCTGCGACCTTGGGTTTCACATATTTAGCCATAGGAAAACTTTCGCACCATATGTGCTTGTTGTCCAGCTTTTTCCAATTAATTAATTATTAGAGGCGAACCGATCGAGCTAAGATTGATCGTAACTTGTCCCTACCCGAACTCAGACCCGTTCCCATGACACCCGATGCCTTTCCCGGAGCCACTTCCGCCCCCGACTCTCAAGGGACACAGGAAGTCAGCCTCGATATGCAAGTCCGTCTGAAAACTGAAGATGGACAGCTACTGCTGCTGTTACCCTCAGAAACTAACACCAGTGAAACACCCACAGTCTCCGCCTCTAGTTGGACTGAACTTTGGCAACAGTTAAAGGTGAGGCTGAATGCGGGAGAACGCTTTTGGCAGGCGAATGCCGAAGTACAATTGATGGCGAGCGATCGACTTTTGGATATTCGCCAACTGCAAGAAATCGCCGAAGCCCTATCGGAAGTGGAACTTCAACTCAAACGAGTCCACACCAGCCGTCGTCAAACTGCGGTTGCCGCCGCCACTGTCGGCTATTGTGTAGAACAGCAGCCTCCTGTTTCATCGTTGAATAAAGTACCCACGGAAAAACCGCAATCACTGGCGGAACCTTTATATTTGCAGATGACGGTGCGATCGGGCGTAGAAATTCGCCATCCGGGTACTGTCGTACTTTTGGGAGATGTGAATCCAGGTGGTTCAGTCATCGCCGGGGGCGATATCCTAGTTTGGGGGCGTTTGCGGGGGATTGTTCATGCTGGTGCTGGCGGCAATACTAAAAGTGTGATTATGACCTTGCAGATGGAACCGATGGTGATTAGGATTGCTAAGTATGTTGCCAGAGGTCCAGAAGCTTCGCCGGCTCAGTTTTTCCCGGAAGTCGCCTACGTGACAGATAAAGGGATTAGGATTGGCAGAGCTTCTGATTTTGACAAATCCCTGTTAGTCGGTTAGTAGCGTCGCCCGCTCGCGTAGTCGAAGGGTTATTAGTTAGTTGCGGTGCCCGCTCGCGGAGTCGAAGGGTTATTAGTTAGTTGCGTCGCCCGCTCGCGGAGTCGAAGGGTTATTGGTTATTTGCGTCGCCCGCTCGCGAAGTCGAAGGGTTATTAATTATTTGTTGCCAATTCCCAATTCCCAATTCCCAATTCCCAATTCCCAATTCCCAATTCCCAATCACTAAATCTAAAATCGCTTATGGCTCGCATTATTGTTGTTACATCAGGGAAAGGCGGAGTTGGCAAAACCACCTCCACAGCTAATCTTGGTATGGCTTTAGCTAAGCGGGGGCGCAGCGTTGCGGTGATTGATGCCGATTTTGGCCTCAGAAACTTAGACTTGCTGCTGGGCTTAGAAAATCGCATTGTTTATACTGCACTGGAAGTGCTTGCAGGAGAGTGTCGCTTAGAGCAAGCTTTGGTGAAAGATAAGCGTCAGCCGCGTTTGGTGTTGTTGCCGGCTGCCCAAACTCGGATGAAAGATGCCATTAGTGCCGAGCAAATGAAGCAACTTGTGGGGATGTTGGGGACAAAATATGATTATATTTTAATTGATTCTCCGGCCGGCATTGAACAGGGTTTTCAAAATGCGATCGCCCCGGCTACTGAAGGTGTGATTGTCACTACTCCAGAAATCGCTGCTGTCAGAGATGCCGATCGAGTTATCGGTTTGCTGGAAGCTAATAATGTCAAGAAAATCAACCTGATCGTGAACCGGATCAGACCGGCAATGGTACTCGCCAATGATATGATGTCGGTACAAGACGTGCGGGAAATCCTCGCCATTCCGCTGCTGGGCGTAGTCCCTGACGATGAGCGCGTCATTGTTTCCACCAACCGAGGAGAACCATTAGTTTTGTCCGAAACAGCTTCTTTGGCTGGAACAGCTTTCGACAATATTGCTCGTCGCTTGGAAGGGGAAAAAGTCGATTTTCTCGATCTCAATCCTCGTCCCGAAACTTTTTTTAGTCGCCTCCGCAAATTCTTCAATACTAAGATTATTTAATCTGCGGCCGCTAGGGGCGATCGGCTTTCATCCATAGGGACTGAATCTAGCACCATCGTCTAGATGTTCCCAAAGTTAACTTTTTCTAGGCATCACCCTTGACAAATGAGTACCAATCATGATATACACACTCCTCGAACGACTTTTCCCGCGCACGTCTGATAACAGCCGCGATGAGGTCAAACGCCGCCTGAAACTGGTTCTAGCCCACGATCGCTCAGAACTCAGTCCCGAAATGGTTGAGGCGATGCGCCGAGAAATTCTAGAGGTGGTGTCGCGTTATGTGGAAATTGATACTAGCGAGTCAGAGTTTTCCCTAGCCAGCGACCAGCGGGCGACATCGTTGATTGCGAATCTGCCGATCCGGCGAGTCAGGGTGGATAAAGTACCGGAAGAGGTACCCGAAGAGGTACCCGAAGAGATGCCGGATGAGGATTAACTACCAGCCGGGAAGTCTAAGGGTATATTCAGAGGGGACGTATCAGAGCGCTGCGCGAAGTACCCCGATTGAATTACCGAGCGTGATGAAAGGCTCGTCGGATGTTGCGGACGGAAGCCGACAATTAGATTTAGTTACCATAAATCAATCTTCGGGAGCATCCTGATTCTCAATATACTTCCTAAGTACAGAAAATGCAACTCACGTATAAGTACCGCCTCAAACCCACAAAAGCCCAATTAACAACGATTGCAGCTCATTTAGAACTTTGTCGCCGACAATACAACTACCGAATCGGCGAAAGGTTTAGATGGTGGGAAGCCACGAGAACACCGATTAACGCCTGTCCCTTAACTGCCGTGGTATAGCTTCCATAGTTCCTGTTGAGGAAATTTATCAAAATATTCCCTTAACTAGAGTGCAGACTAGGGACGGCAGGAAAAAAGATGACTCAGGTAATCCTTTAACTAAAAAAGGTGATATTTTCTCGAACATTGAAGGTGGTTACGTGCAGTGGCAAACCATCCAGTTGGCCGATATTAAAAACACCAAAAAACTATTTCCCGACTACAAAGCCTTAAATTCTCAGGTTTTACAGGATGTAGTCAACCGAGTGGAAACTTCCTTTTCAAATTTCACAACACCCGATCAAAACGGTAATCGTAGGGGAAAACCCAAGTTCAAGGGATTTCACTACTACAAATCTTTCACCTATCCTCAGTTAGACAATTTAGATAGGGAACCTCTCAGTATTGCTGGAATTGCCTCAATAAAGTACCGAAAGAGTTGTCGGAAAGATGGCATTCCTGTCAGTGCGGAGCATCTTTGGATCGAGATGAAAATTCAGCGAAACTTATTAGAAAAATTGGTCTGAGTTACGAAAGTGGCGGGGGAACTCCGTCACTCAAAAAAGCCTTTGCAAAAAAGGAAAAAGAAGCCTGCGGTCTAAATGTACTCAGTTGACCGTCAGGTTTGTTCACTAATTCATCGCTCTTTCTAAAGGTGATTGTAACTGGATTTGTAAAGGTCGATCGGACCGAATTTCGAGACCAGGAAAATCATTTTTTACTAATATTTTTTCGCCGATTTCCGTACTAGGTCTGGGCCAGAGTACCCAACGACTACCTTGGGTAAGAGTGCTTAAACTTGCAGAATTTTGAGTCAGCCAAATTAGCGGCAGTTTAGGTCTGTTTTGCACAACATCTTCCGCTGCATTAACTGCTGCTAAAGTTTCCAAAACTACCCGGTTCCCCGATACGATTCCAGTTCCGGTTGTCCAAAGTTTGACGTTTAACAAGCGCTTGCTAGCATAGAAGTAAAGGGACGCAGCGACTGTCACGGCTCGTTCAAATTCCTTTGGTTCCCAGGTGGCACCGCTGTCGAGAGCAATCATAATTTCTTGACCACCGGCTGCAACTTCCAACTCCCGCACCCGCAATTCCCCGTGGCGGGCGCTGGTGCGCCAATGAATCAGTCTGGTGGGGTCTCCGTGTCGGTAGGGTCTGAGGTTACGGGTGAGTCCTTCTGTAGCATTTTGCGATCGGCTACGATCGTACAATTGCGGACTGTCTTCTTGGCCGATGCGATCGATCAAAGGACAAGTGCTCAAGGGTAAAACCTGGGGATAAACCACCGCCTTCGCCGCCACCGGGCGACTGCGCCGACACCAAAACAACCCCAAAGGTGCTGCTGTCCTCAAGTAGACCTCTAACCAGCGATAGACACCCCGCTGCTGCGCTTCCAGATAGTATGTATCCATGTAAATACTTTTGGGTGCGATCGCCTCAATGGGGCGAACTACTGGCTCTGCGAGTACAAAGGGCAAGACATCTATGACTTGCAACAGGGTTTGAGGTTGGTCGGAGCAATTTTCGATTTCAAGTTCGATCGTCATTTTATCGCCCACACTCACAGGTTCGATCGCGCGACGGCGGACTTCCAAAGCACGGAGCGATCTCGTCGATAAAAAAGCCGCAATTCCCAAAAGTGCCAAACTCCCACCGCTGAGTACGTAAAGCCACCCAGCCATTGTATTAGTAGCAGAGCCAAAAAAGAAAACAGTCAACCCGATCAGCACCCAAGCACCGTAAGACGGTGTTGCAGCGCGACTTTCGAGCCAGTGGGCAATTTTTAGACCGATGTTCATAGCACTTTCAATGGTGAGGAATGGTTAATCAATCGCACTCAAACTAGCAAGAAGATCGGATTTAGCCTCTTGACTGACCAACTTTTTGAGTTCGGTCTAGTCACTGAGGAATCTCGCCAATTCCTCAAAAGCTAATTGTAAAATCTTCTAATAACTTAGCAGCGAATTAGATATTAGCGATTAGATTAGAAGTCAGCCATTTTTTAGCAAAAAATCTACCTTCAATGGAGACCACAAAATGAACCCATTAGATAATCCTACACCCGTTCGACCAGAGGCTCAAGCACGTCGCACACCGCCACCGCCACCACCCTTAGCAGTCCATCCTGCGCCTCCAGCTCCCGCAGTCGCGCGACAACCAGAAGTTCCCCTCAGTACGATCGAGCAAATGGTGAGAGATGCTCATAGCGCCGGGGCTTCCGACATTCACATTCGAGTCGGTCAAGTGCCAAGATTTCGGATTCGGGGCACGATGCAAGTAGCTATGAGTCACGTCAAAGTAACTCCAGAAATTTTTGAACATTATTTAGCAGAAATTCTTTCTCCCGAACAGCGGAAACAGTTCGCAGATACCAAAGAATTAGATGCAGCAATTTTCTATCCGGGTTTTGTGCGGTGTCGGGTAAACTGTTTTGATTCCCTCAGTGGCGGTGCTATAGTATTGCGTTTGATCGATCTGCAAATACCGACTATCGACGCGATGAGATTGCCAGAAGTGCTCAAAAGTATCATCCTGCGATCGCAAGGGTTAATATTAGTTACCGGACCGACCGGTTCGGGAAAATCGACCACCGTGGCTGCGATGATCGACCACCTGAACCAGAAGGAGCAAAAACACGTAGTTACCATTGAAGACCCGATCGAATTCATTCACCCTTCCAAGAAATGTTTAGTCAGCCAGCGGGAAGTGGGCTTGCACACCCACGAGTTTCAGCAGGCGTTGCGGGCTGTGTTGCGGGAAGATCCAGATGTGATTCTGATTGGGGAAATGCGCGATCGCGTTACCATCAATACAGCTTTGCAAGCAGCTCAAACAGGTCACTTAGTCTTGGGTACTCTCCACACTCGCAGCGCCATTAACGCTATCAACCGCTTGTTGAATATGTATCCCCCAGAAGAACAGCAGGCGATGCGGATTCAAATCTGCGACTCGTTGGTAGCAGTCATTGCTCAACTTTTGTTACCAACCGTTGACAACCGCCGCGTCGCAGTTCACGACATTTTGGTGAATACTCCTGCTATGCACGATTACTTAATGAAAGGTGCTGATGACGAGGCTTTCCGGTTGATGGAAACTGATACTTATGAAGGGATGCAGATTATCAATCAGGCTCTTTATACCCTTGTACTTGAGGGCAGAGTGACGATAGAAGAAGCAAATAAAGCCTCTCCTGAAGCGACCGATTTAGACCGTCGCTTGCGGACTGGAGGCTATGATGGTGCGGATGCCCGTGGCTTTAAAGGTAGCAAAAAAGAACGCAGCCTTCGTGCTAAGTAGCAGCCCATCTCAGAAGGGTAAGAGTATATTGGACTCTACCCTTTTTTTAGTAAGATTTAGTAAAAATTAATATTATTTTTTTTTGACAAATACCCAGCTTTACATGAAATTTAAAAATCCGAGAAAACCCTGAGATGATTGCAAAGAAATGGTAAAGATGTGTTGTGACTATTGCCAATACCTAGCAACTCAAGTTTATAATTGTAATTATAATAAATATTTTTTAATAAAAAACTATGTTGAGGATAAGCGCAAGTTATCCAGTCAACCAAAACCCTTAATCAAGCTACAAATCGGCTGAACAGAATAATCTGTACCGCAGCAGGTTTTTAGGGAGTTCTATTAACCAGTGGAGACAAAAACCAGGTATTTGTAGTCAGAGTTATTTTGGCTGTTAAATCAGTGTTAGTTAGAACGAGTATATTTTGAAAAATCAAAGGAGCCAAACAAGTGAAGAGTGCATCTAACCCCTCAGAAGTATTGGAATGTCCAAGTAAAGCAGAAATAATCGATCGCATCCAAAAGTTAGTTCCCCCAGGCTCCTTGGAACCGCAAGCTCCTGAAACTATAGCTGCTTTACAAACTTTGACCGCACAGTTAATCTCGGCCTACAAAGCAGACGGACAATTAGAAAGCGAACCTTTTGAGGACGTGCGCGATCGCGAAGTGCACCTGTGGGCCACCGCAGTCACCAACCAAATCCAAGGAAAAACCATCCTCGTCACTGGTGGCGAAGGATGCGTCGGCCGTTTCTTAATTGAAAAACTCCTGGATTTAGGCGCAAATCAAATCATTTCCGTAGACAAAGCCCGATGTCAAAACCCCTTAGAAACTCTTTCCCTTTGTCAACAAGAAGGTGCTGTTACCTTCTATGCTACCGACATTCGCAACTTTGGATCCCTTAAACAGATATTTGAAGTCCACAAGCCAGAAATTGTTTTTCACCTAGCAGCTCAACGCTCCCCAGGGCTAGCTGAAATTCAAATCCGAGAAACAGTGACAACCAGTATTTTAGGAACCAAGCACGTCATCGAACTCTCGGAAGAATACGGTGTGGAACAGTGCATTTTTTCTTCCACGGGAAAAGCATCTCGGTATTTTACTACGGAAGTTTACGCAGCTTCTAAAAAATTTGCTGAATGGCAATTTGCCAGAGCAGCTAAGTCAGGAAAAGTCACCTACGGGATGGTTCGCTTTACTCATATGCTGGAAAACAGCTTGTTTTGCGAACAAATGTCTAAGAAAGTAGAGCAAGGAAAAATTGTCAACGTTCACGCTCCCCACCGCTACGTCACCGCTCAAAATGTTCTGGAAGCAGTCCATTTATTGCTGAACGCACTGGTTTTATCTGTTCCCGGCAAATTGAAATTTCTGACGGTGCGAAATCTCGGATGGCCCACAGAAACTTTGGAAGTAGCTCTCTATAAAATTGTGGAATCAGGTAAAAATCTGCCGATTTATTTTCAAGGACTTTTACCAGGCTATGAAGAACCATTTTTTATGGGACAATTTGACTGGAGCAAACCTACAGAAATTCACCTCTTGATTAATGTTCTGGAAGACCCTTTTAGAATTATTGACGATTCGGGCGATATCGTGAGTGCAGAGTTGGCTCCTTTTTCTTTCCGGGTGTTTGATAGACAAGTGTCTCACTTGGAAAGTTTTATCAACGCTTCTGATTTCCCAGAATCACAAATTAAAGAAGTTCTGGTAGCGGCAGAAAAAGAAATAATTGCTTCCTCTTTTGCATGGAGTGCCGCCCCCGATTTATTGAAAATTTTGCAGTGGGGACTCAATCCGAAGAAATTGCAATGTTACGGAAGTGACATCTATAGCTATAGCGAGATTATCGAACTACTGCTGCAAGGAATTTACGGCAGAGTTGATGCAGAAGTGTTGCAAAAATCGGGAATTAGCGCTGATGAATTTCATGAATTAGTGAATAGTTTGGCTGCACTTGATTGTCTGGAATCGGAGGTAAAGTATTTGCGATCGGTGTCAAAATATGTCAGAGAATTGATGCCAGTGGCACAATTAACCAATAGCAATTATGAGGGTGTTCGCATCCGTGATGCAGCCTGACATCATCAAAAATACTCAGTGAATTGTGATTTTAACAATATAAAACCTAGAAATCGAGAAGCCCGACTTTTTTAAGAAGTCGGGCTTCTCGGTATGTGAATTTTAGGTTAGACTAGGATTGGCCAAATTAAAATAAGGTACTAGAGCGTGGAAAATAGTCAGCTAGTGTTCCTATTTATTGATATCCTGTTATGGGCGATCGCGCTAATTCTTCTCATTCCCGTTGCAGTTCTATTTCTAGAATGCACAGCCTCTTTATTTTCAGCTAGCCAATCCACCGCAGATACTAAATCTCCCCGTCCGAAAGTAGCCGTTTTAATTCCAGCTTACAACGAAGCAGCAGGCATTGCAGCGACAATATCCACAATATTGCCACAATTAACACCGGACGATCGCCTATTAGTGATTGCAGACAACTGCACCGACTCCACAGCAAATATCGCCCGCAAATGTGGTGCAACGGCGCTAGAACGGCAAGACACGGAACGCAAAGGCAAAGGATACGCCCTAGACTTCGGTTTAGAGTCGATCGCCTCCGACCCCCCAGAAGTAGTAATCATGGTGGACGCAGACTGTATCTGTCAACCAGACGCGATCGAGAAATTAGCCAGAATTGCAGTGGCTTCCAAAAGACCAGTGCAAGCAACATATTTAATGGAACAGCCACCGAATCCTACTCCGAAAGATTCTATTTCAGCCTTAGCATTTCTAGTCAAAAACTTAGTCAGACCAAGCGGATTAAAACAGTTAGGATTCCCCTCATTACTAACAGGAACTGGCATGGCTTTTCCCTGGTCGATAATTCGATCGGTTTCCCTAGCCAGTGGTAATATTGTGGAAGATATGCAGATGAGTTTGGATTTGGCGATCGCCGGACATCCAACCATGTTTTGCCCCGCAGCCAGAGTCACCGGTTGTTTACCCCAGCAGCTGCTTGCAGCCACCAGTCAAAGAACCCGATGGGAACACGGTCACATACAGACTTTGTTAACCCAAACCCCGCGCCTAGCCTCCGCATCCCTACAGCAAAAACGATTTGACTTATTGGCGATCGCCCTCGACTTATCAGTCCCTCCCCTGTCTCTTTTAGTCGCCCTGTGGCTAGCAGCTTTTGCAGCCTCATTACTAGCAACAACCTTGGGAACATCCCCAATGCCAGCCATCTTGTTAGCAATACAAGGATTGTTAATTTTAGTTTCCATTGTCGGGGCTTGGGCTAAATTTGGGCGTGCCGATATTTCCGGTTCCACTCTGTTATCCGTACCCTTTTACATCCTCTGGAAAATCCCTTTGTATCTGGGTTTTCTGCTGAAACGCCAAACCAAATGGGTACGCACAGAACGGGATGTTTGAGAATTACTGAATAATGTAAATATAGGTAATTGGTAATGGGTAATTGGTAATGCCCTATCTTCTTTCTCAGTTATATCGTTTCCGGTTGTATTGGAATGATTTAACCGCAGAGAACACAGAGGACACAGAGTCCGAGAATAGAAATCTGAATAATTCAGATGAAGAGAGGATTTGATATTAGGTGAGGTACAGGCTAATGGGTAATGGGGAAACCCCCCTGCCCCGCCAGGGGCTAGGGTTGAGGCTAGAGACTCTAAAAAAAGCTCACCGCCGCACTGGAATCTCGATCGCAAACTCAGTCCCTTCACCTGGTGCGGAAGTACAAATTAGCTTCCCGCCATGTTTTTCAACCACAATCTGATAGCTGATACTCAACCCCAAGCCAGTACCTTTACCTACTGCTTTCGTAGTAAAGAAAGGGTCAAATATGCGCGATCGTACTTCCTCTGTCATCCCAGGGCCATTATCAGCAATATGAATTATTGCCCAGTTTTTGTCAGATACTTCAGTCCAAATCTTAATTTTGGGCTTAAAGATTTCTGGTGACATATTTTCCAGTTTTTGGGTTTTCTCCTGTCTCCCAACTCTCAACTCTACTGCATCAATTGCATTGCTCAAAATATTCATAAACACCTGATTTAAGCCTGAAGCATAACAACTTACTTTGGGAAGTTCACCATACTTTTTAATAATCTCAACTCCCGAACCATCTGCATTTTTTTTCAACTTGTGCTGCAAAATTAACAGAGTAGATTCAATCCCCGAGTGAATATCCACAGGTTTCATTTCAGATTCATCCAGCCTTGAAAAATTCCGCAGCGACAGTACAATATTGCGGACGCGCTCGACCCCAACCTGCATTGATTGCAGCATTTTCGGCAAGTCTTCTTGGATAAATAACAGGTCTACTTCCTCTGTTTTAGCAACAATTTCAGGAGTCGGATTTGGGTAAGACTCTTGGTAAAGCTCAATTAATCCTAGCAAATCAGAGCTATAGTCGCTAGCGTGGACTACATTGCCATAAATAAAATTAATCGGATTATTAATTTCGTGAGCAACTCCCGCCACTAACTGCCCCAAAGAAGACATTTTTTCCGTTTGAATTAGTTGGCTCTGAGTCGATCGCAATTCCGACAAAGTAACTTCCAACTGTGACGCTTTTTCTCTCAACAGCGCCTCCGACTCTCGCAAAGCATCTTCCGCTAACTTGCGCTGGGTAATGTCCTGTACAGTCCCAAATAACTTAATTACCTTACCACCATCAAAAATAGCTTGCGCCTTAACAAAAATATATCTGACATCTCCATCAGGACGCACAATTTTCAACTCAAACTCACAGGGATTTCCTGATTGAATAATCTCATCTATTCGGTCTAAGCAAAACTGTATACTCTCTGGATGAATCTGCTGTTTGTGTTCTAAAAAAGTCGGCTCAGGTAGTTGAGTATCGAGACCAAAAATTCGGAATACTTCTTCAGACCAAGTGAATTTCTCCACTGCTAAATCAAATTCCCAGTTACCCAAATGCGCCAGTTTTTGAGCTTCTTGCAGCTTGGCTTCCTTAGCTTTTAATTCTTGGGTACGTTCTTCTACTTTCACCTCTAGCGTCTGCGAATAATCCTCCAACTCTTGCTTAGCCGCCGACAAATTAGCCACAAGTACCGCATTTTCTATAGATATAGCGGCTTGGGAAGAAAGCATTTTTAAAATCTCCAGCCTCCCTGGAAAAAATGCTTCAGAAGTTAAATTGTTTTCTAAATAAAGAATGCCTGTGAGTTGGCTTTTATTCACGATCGGAGTACAAAGCACAGATTTGAGTTGCTGGCTTTGAATGTAGGGGTCATATGTAAATAAACCTTCCTTAGCAGCATCACTTAAAACCACGTCAGAGTGTGTCCTTTCAACATAATTAATTACCGTTATTGGCAAAAATGCCCCTGGGTCGCAGGTCGGACATTCCTCAATTTCAATATCTGAATTATGCACCGATGCTGCTGCTTGGACAACCAATTTTCCTTCCCTTGGTATCAACAGAAAACCTGTTTGTGCTCCCGCATTCTCCATTGCGATTTTTATTAATTTAGCTAACAATTTGTCCAGCACAATTTCACTAGCTAGGGCTTGAGATGCTTTCAATACCGTTGTTAAATCTAATAAACTGCTGTGACTGCTGCTGCTGGAAGTAGAATTAGTGCTAGCCATCGTGCGATCGCCACTAAATTTTACCGCCGATGCAGGGGGTAAAGACATGGGATACTGTGACTCCAAATGTTTGACTTTGGCGGTGGCTCCCCAATTAAGATAGCCGTAGTAAGCATCTATCAGATAAGTCTCGGCCACTTTTGGGCGATCGCCAGCCCGATAAAATTCTGCTGCTAGTTCGTTTGCTAGGGCTGCTTCGTGGATGTATTCATTCTCTGACGCTCCTTTCACAGCGCGATCGTAATACAGAGCAGCTTGTTCAGATTGTCCCAATACTCGCGCTTTTTCTGCTTCTACTAAGTCATACTTATGCTGATAATTTCCCGGAGAATTCACAGCCCAATGCTTCATTTTTTTCTGAAGCGCCACCACTTTTTTTAAATATTTTTTTTGTTCAGTTTTTGAAACAGTTGGATACAAAGCTAACAGCGCTAAGGAATAGTAAAAATTGTGGAGAGGAACATACATCATACTCATAACAGCCTCAGCGTAACTTGAAGCTGTCATCGCATTTTCCGCAGACTTTACATAATCTTTAAATAGATAATTCAGCCATGACTTAGCTAAATAGAATACAAATATTACCAGATTGTTGTTACTCTCTTTTAATGCTGGTAGCATAGTTGTTTCATTAAATCTTTCGCCGATTAACAGGCAAGGATTAGTTGTTTTACCTTGCAAATTTAAAACAAGCTGCGCCCCAACAAGAGCTTGATAAATCATAAATTCATTTTGATAATTGACCAACATTTGAATGTATTGATTCTGCTTAGTCTCCACAATATCCAAAGGTTCGCCACTCAAAAATATATAATTGCTGTAAAAACTCGCACAATAACAAGCATTATTCACATCTCCGGTTTCGATGCCACTCTGAATACCATCAATTAAACCGATAAGACTTTTCTTAACGTGTTCGGACCAATGACTTATAAAAGCATTAAAAATTAGTGCAATTTGAGCGTCGTGTAAGTTAGTGTGGAATCTTTCTAAAAGTGCCTGAGCTATTTGACCATATCGGTATCCAGAATCCATATCACTTAACACCCCACACTGGATCACGCCATAGTTTGCATACCCAAAACTAGACAAAGGCGCATTCCCGTATTTCAGAGAAAGTGTAACGATTTTAAAGACGATAAATGGGAACGTATTGGGTGCTACTATAAACGCAGCCGGACTCATATTTGTTAAAATTCGTATAGCCGCAATTGTATTAGGGTTAGTCATTGTTGGCAGTTTTACTAAATCTTCAATATTTGGATTTTTCAAACTTAGTTTTGTCCGAAATAGCTCCAGAATTACCTTCAGTTTATTAGGGTTTTTAGGAATGTAAACTCCCAACATTTTTAATGCTTTTAGAGCTGTATTAATCGAAAGTTCTGGTTGATTTTGATTAAAGTAAAAAATTACTTTTAATTCATAAACTTTAATTTTTTCTAGCAAATTTTGGGCGCGGGATAAGATCGCATCTGATAGCTGGAACGCTAGCTCAAACTCGGTATTTATATAGGATAATTCTAGCGCTTCCAGATGGAGTTCCATGATTAAACTGTAGTGAGTCTTCCAAGCTGAATCTGGTAGCAGTTCTATACCTGTATTAAAATATTTGAGTGCTGCTTCATAGGCGGCAGAACTCTTAGCTTTTTTGCCAGCTATCAGATTAAAGTTAGCTAGTTGATTTCGCTGTTCCCCCTCAACGATCAATTCCACTCCGATATTGAGTTGGTTGACAATATCAAAGATATTTTCTGCTATCTCCGATACCGTAGGGGCGGTGGATGGTGCGTGCGTGCCCTCCAATAGCAGATACCCGATTTTTAAGTGAGTTTGTTTTTTCTGGGAGTCAGGGATCAGAGAATAGGTGGCTTGCTGGACGCGATCGTGCAAAAATCTGTAAGCAATTGAGCATTGTATAATTGCAGGATAATTTTGATTGTTTTGTGGGATGGGCGTCTCGCCCGTCGCGGGATGATGATTGTTTTGTGGGATGGGCGTCTCGCCCGTCCGGTATGTTGTCACGCTTTCCTCAACCAGGGGAATTTTGTAAGCATTACTCAGGGGCACAATTAAACCAGCTTGCAGCGCCTCCCATAAATCAGCAGCCGTTTCCGAGGGGGATTTTTCCCTAACAATTGCCAAATTTTCTAAACTAAAATGGTTGCCCATACAAGCAGCTAATTTTAATACTTGCTGCGTCTCCTCCGGTAGTTTTTCAATGTTTCGAGCAACTAATTCAACAACATTGAAATCTACAATGCCAGCGGCTTCAATTTCCCGGAGATCCCAATGCCAAGCACCAACATTGAAATCAAAAGCTAACAGTTTTTCGGAATGAAGACTAGAAAGCATTTGAGTTATAAAAAATGGATTTCCTCCAGTTTTATTAAAAATCAAGTCTGCCAGTAACTTTAAATTTTCATTATTCTGACCAAAAGTATCCTGTAATAGCTCAGTGACGCCGATCAAATCTAAACATGGGAGGATAATCTGATGCACCGCAGCACCATTTTGTTCAATGTTTTCAACTGTTTGAACTAAAGGATGAGTCAAATCTACTTCGTTATCTCGGTAGGCTCCTACCACTAAAAAATATCGAATATCCGAGTCTGTTACCAGCTCTTGAAGCAATTTTAAGGAAGCTAAATCTGACCACTGTAAATCATCCAGAAATAGAACCAGGAGGTGTTGTGCTTGGGCAAACACATTCAGAAATTCTTTGAACAATCGAGTAAAGCGATTTTGAGATTCTGTCGGACCCAATTGGGGTACAGTAGGCTGGGAACCAATTATGAGTTCAAGAGAAGGGACAACCTCAATAATAATTGCACCGTTTTGACCTAGCTTTGACAACAGCTTTTCTTTCCAAATTGCCAAATCTGCTGAGCTTTTTGTTAATAACTGCTGCATCAATGACTCAAAGGCTTGAGTCAGTGCAGCATAGGGAATATCTCGTTTAAACTGGTCAAATTTGCCAGCAATAAAATAACCACGCTGCCGTAAAATTGGTTTATGAACTTCATTAACAACTGAGGTTTTGCCAATGCCTGAGTATCCGCTCACCAGCACCATTTCAGTTTTTCCAAAGGTAACTCGATCGAAAGCAGCAATTAAATCAGCGACTTCTTTGGTGCGGCCATAGAGTTTTTGGGGAATCAAAAATTGACCAGATTTATCCAGAGTGCCTGGAATGAAGTTGTCTATTTTGCCTGTAGTTTGTAGCTGATTTAGGCAATTTTCCAGGTCGGCTTTTACTCCCAAGGCACTTTGATATCTGTCTTCGGCATTTTTAGCTAATAGTTTCATGACAATGGATGAAACCACCAGGGGCACTTCTTTGTTTAGCTGATGGGGAGGAACTGGTGTCACGGCAATATGACTGTGAATTAATTCTAAGGGGTCGGTGGAGTTAAAGGGTAATTTTCCTGTCAACATTTCATAAAATGTGACTCCTAGAGAATACAAGTCAGTTCGGTAATCGACATCTCGGTTCATTCTCCCGGTTTGCTCTGGGGATATATAGGCTAGAGTGCCTTCTAGGACGGCGGTATTACTATTTTGATAAACCTCTTTAGATAGGCGAGTTGCCATGCTAAAATCTGTGATTTTTACTTGAATACTGTCTGGTAAAACAATTATATTTGATGGTTTGATATCTTTATGAATAATGTGGTTTGTATGTACTTCTCCGAGAGTTTGACTCAGTTGAATAGCTAGAGGTAAAAATTTATTATATTTAATATTTTTCCCCGCCAGATGGTGTCTTAGAGATTCACCGCCGCAATCTTCTAAGATGAGAGCGAAACTGTTTTTATATTTTTCTAAGCTATGGGGTTTTATAATCCCTTCTATGTTGAGATTTGAGCTAATTTGGTATTCATGTTTCAAACGGGTGATTTCCTCGATGGTGGGATAGTCGCTATTTAGTGTTTTAATGATGACTAAGGCTCCATCTGATTCTCTGACAGCGCGATAAATAATCGATTTGACACCAAGTTGAACAACTTCTGTGATTTTGTAACCGGAAAGTAGATTCATGCTTTTTCTGTTGTGACTAACTGTGGGCTTAATATCGTGATGGATGTCGATCGGGCAGTGACGACTGTACTTAAGTGTTTTTCTACTTATATTGTGCTGTACGATACACAGCAAACAAAGTAATTAGTCTGTATTTTTCTAGTTTAGTAGATGTAATAAAAATTTATAGAGTAGGAACTGCCTGACAACAGCAGGTCTGGTTGCATCTCCCCCTGATATGTACAGCCTGATACTTCACGCCGTCCAGCTTTACACTATTGTAACAAAGTATGTGATATCGATCGCAGATGCTCGTCCACCAATCCCCATCCCATCCAGATTTAGCTCTCAATTAGAGCCAGGTCTCCCAAAACCAACCACAAGCCCAGGGCTGGAATATCCAGTTGGAGGCGATCGCCTCAAACTAGATAAGATGTGTATCACCCAAAAAAATGATTCAGATCACAGCCTTGCAGTGAGCTAGTTGGTAGCATTTTTCCATAATCAGGTGCATCACAATGGAAGAAGTCCTAGCATTGATTGAAAACAAGAAGCAAGAATTTGCTAAATCTGGGCTATTTGAGTTTATGCGAGACACAAGTATAAACCCAAAACAACGCCTAGCTTTTGCTCCCTGCGTTGCTCCTTTCGTGATGAGTTTTGGTGAATTTAACAAGTATGTCTTCCGAGAAGAACCAACCCACGATCCACTTCAGGTAATAGTCAACAATCATACCTATGAAGACGATCATCACTGGTTGTGGTTTTTGGCAGATTTAGAAACACTGGGTATTAACAAATCTGTTAAGTTCAGTGATGCTTTGAATTTTCTCTGGAATGAAGAAACAAAAGCTTCGCGGTGGGTAACACACCAAATTTTCCGATATGCTTTTGGAGCGAGTCCGATCGCGAAACTAGCAATCTTGGAAGTGATAGAAGCCACGGGTAATGTGTTTTTTTCAACGGCTGCCCCCATCGCCGAAGAACTGCGAACAACTACCCATAAAGAGTTTCTTTATTTTGGCTGTTTTCATTTGGCTGTGGAAACAGGTCATACTACGGGCACACCGGAAGTTGAGCAATTGATTAGAAACATAAAACTAACTCCTGAAAGCCGTCAAGAGGCTTTTGAGGTAGTTGAGCATTTGTTTGAAGCTTTCACAAAACTAACCGATGAGCTTCTGGTTTATGCAAAAACCCATAGTTTTGAGCAACCTTTTGCCAAGCCTCGCGAGGTTTTGCAACCTTTAAAAGCAGCCTAGCTTACCAGATGTAAAATTTTCAATTTTTGGAAGCGGACAAATCTTAGAATCAGACAAAATTCATTAATTACCAGGAGAGGCATCATGTCAGAATTCAACCCCAATTCTTTAACTGTGACTGAGAATCTGGACATTGCTCATACTTGGACTGAGAATCTGGATATTGCTCATACTTGGACTGAGAATCTGGATATTGCTCATACTTGGACTGAGAATTTAGATATTGCTCATACTTGGACTGAGAATCTGGATATTGCTCATACTTGGACTGAGAATTTGGAAATTTCCCAAAGTTCTCACCTAGCTGAAAATGAGAAAGTAGCAGTCGGATAAAAACTGTTGAAAACAGAAATGTTGCACCAATGTTAATAAGGGGCTTTTTCGTGGGTGGGGGCGGGTTTATTTAACCTGTTTGTACCATTTAAGGCAAAAGAGTGAACCCTTCGACCCTTCGACCCTTCGACCCTTCGACCCTTCGACCCTTCGACTCCGCGAGCGGGCATCGCCCGCCCCTACAATTTTTTGAGAATGGTGCAACATCTCGGATAAAAACTGTTGAAAATAACTATTCAGCCTGGGAAGGAGCGAGGCTGAATAGTTATAAATCAATACGGTTCACTTAAGACAGATCCCCCCTAACCCCCCTTGGGAAGGGGGGGACAAGAAGCTCTTAAAGTCCCCCTTCGATCGGGGGATGCGAGGGGGATCTCCGGGCATAAATAGTGTTAAGTAAACCGTATTGAGTTATAAATTTGTCTCGTCAATGCCCAAATTTAGCATCTACTACCCCTAATTGATATGAGCCATTACGACGTTGTGATTGTGGGCGGTGGCCCTGCGGGTTCCACGGCTGGCACTTTGCTCAAGAAATACAATCCGAATTTGAGCGTGCTAATCCTAGAGAAAGAAAAGTTTCCTCGCGATCATGTTGGGGAAAGCCAATTACCTCAAATTAGCGATGTGCTTCAAGAAATGGGATGCTGGGATCAAGTAGAAGCAGCCGACTTCCCGATCAAAATCGGTGCTACCTATCGTTGGGGAACAGATCCGCAACCTTGGGATTTTAATTTTATCAAGCCCGAACAGTTTAAAGATGAACAGCGTCCTGCTAAATTTGAGGGACAAAGACGGCAAACTGCTTTCCAAGTCGATCGCGCAAAATATGATGAAATTTTGCTCAGACACGCCCAAGAAATGGGATGTTTGGTCAGAGAAGAAACTCCGGTGGTGAAAGTAGATACAGAGGGCGATCGCATTACAGCTCTACACTTGCGATCGCAGGAAGAAATCACCGCCCGCTACTACATAGATGCTTCCGGCCACATCGGCGTGCTACGCAGAGTTTTGGGTGTCGAAACACACTGTCCGACACGACTACAAAATATCGCTATTTGGGACTACTGGACAAACGCTGAATGGGCCGATTTTATCGGTGTTGG
>RDXH01000328.1 GCA_004292745.1 Oscillatoriales cyanobacterium
TTTCCATTCAATTAGTTTCCCCAACGAGTGGGGAGTCCTCTACATTAAACCTCATACAGCGCAAGATGTCTAGAGGCCATTTGCGAGGACTCCCAAAAATCTCTGTACAAACACCCTCCCAACCTATGTTACTAATGCCTGAAACCCTTACAGGGCAGCATATCGAAGGCTCCGACGAACTTTCGCCATCACAGCCATTTCTTTCAGCCCTCGCGAGTGATATTAGATAATCACCGACCCCGGCAACTCCGTGACAGGTGGCCCCACCCCCCAAGTCTGAACATTGCCCAAAGTATGCCCCGACACAGGATAGAACCTAATACTGTCCTCATCTAAATTGATTAACTTTCGGAGTCGCCGCTGAAGTTCTGTAAACTTAACAGTTGGCAAAACGCACTCAAAAGTAGAATATTGCACCCACTTGCCATAACCTTTGAGCAAGTCATGCACTTTTTTCCTCCGCTTGTCGATCGGAATATCGTAGACAACGATATAAAGCAGCATACTTTATCGAATTTGATAAGGTTGATAAAGCTCAAGGGGATTGTACACAAACTTCTTGAAAGCTTTCACCTGCTGGTTGAGCAAATCCCATTTAGGTTGGCTGTCCCCAGAATTATTAGTAAAATCCTCTTCCATCCGCCGCAAAAATGCTGTCAAAAATTTCTGTCGCCCAGAATCATTGAGAAAACAGCCACTATTTCGGAAAACAAAATCTTGGTCAGCCTTCATCATGCCGTTATTGACAAGATAAAAAACCAAAGTATCAATAATTGGTGCCCGAAATTCCTCAATCAAATCCGAAGCCAAAGCCGCATGGCGTTCAGTTCCCTGATGCAAACAAGCCGAATAAGGATCGAGCCCTTGCAACTCGATCAAACTCAACAAATGATTCCACAAAACTTGATAGCCAAAACTGAGCATAGCATTAACCGGATTACCCGGAGGGCGGCGCGACCTACCAACAAACACAAAATCAGGATTGCTCAAACACTCTTCAAAGGCCGAGAAATACTGAGCCGCCCCCGCACCTTCCATCCCCATCAACTTCTCAATAGTTTCAGCTTCCCCAGCCTTTTTGATTAAATGTTCCAAACAGTTAATTGCAAAAACAATCACATCAGAAGCTTGTCGGCGCTGCTGTCGCATCAGGATCACGCGACTATTTTTCAGCTTAGCTTGCACAATGCGTCTAGCCACCTGCAAACGTTCAGCAAAACACAACTGTTGCTGATAGCGAGAGAGTTGTCGGTAGCCCCGTTCGATGGGAAGAATCCGCCCGTAACAGTAACCCATCCGCGAAAGATAAGCAATGGGAATATTCCGCCACAGACAAGTTCTAATTGCTTGAGTTGTGACTTGAGACTTACCAAAAATGAGCAGTTGTTCAAGGAGAGGAAGCTGAACTTCACCGAGCACAGATTCCCCTTTTTTGATGACCAACATTTCTTGGTGCAAGGAAACGTAACAACCAGGTTGAGAAACATAAACAGTACGCATAAGCAATAAAAAACCTGCTTTTTTTCACAATCATCGTAGGGGCGGGTTCACCAACAATAATCGCCACCAATTAATAGGAAGAATAAACCCGCCCCCACCCAACAAAAAATCTCAATTTAAATCATCGTAGGGGCGGGTTCACCAACAATAATCGCCACTAATTGATAGGAAAAATAAACCCGCCCCCACCCAACAAAAAATCTCAATTTAAATCATCGTAGGGGCGGGTTCACCAACAATAATCGCCACTAATTAATAGGAAGAATAAACCCGCCCCACCCAACAACAAATCTCAATTTAAATCATCGTAGGGGCGGGTTCACCAACAATAATCGCCACTAATTAATAGGAAAAATAAACCCGCCTCACCCAACAACAAATCTCAATTTAAATCATCGCAGGGGCGGGTTCACCAACAATAATCGCCACTAATTGAGAGAAAGAATAAACCCGCCCCCACCCAACAACAAATCTCAATCTACATTCTTTGCGTCCTATATAAATCAATGTTGATGCAGGTTATTAGTTGTGTGGGTGCGGGTTTATGCAGATGGTTGGTGAGTTTCAAATATTGTTGGTGAACCCGCCCCTACAGCATTTGGATGGAGATAGATAAATTTATTTCCGTTCTAAATTTTGCGAATCCCGTGGGAGAATTTGCGAAGAGTCCGGGCTAGAATCTAAGGAATTCGCGATTTCTTGGGCGCGGGAAGGTTGGAGGTAGCGAACGATTTGGTCAGCGATGGTGGATGCAAAAAAAGTTGCTACTGTGACTAGGAATGTGTTAGAAATTACGGCAGCTAATCCCAGGGGTGCGATGAGGAGGATGATGAGAGTGATGGTGCCATTGACGGCGGCTAGGGAGAAGTTGCGGATTGTGGATGCGCGAGATGTGATGTACATAGTTGTGTTATTTTGGGTTGAATATGGATGGTCAAGTTTGGTTGTAAATGGTGGTTGAGGGTGAAATGTTTTAGTTAAGTCTGTTAGGCGATCGGGGGGTTAAAACCTAGGCTCAAAGTCCGCCAGGGGTTAAAAACCCCTGGCTCAAAGCTCAAGTCCTCTCAAAGAGGACTGGGGAGTTTATGAGTAAGATTGTGCAGTCAGTTTCAACTGACTTTTGCTATGAGACGGGGGTTTTTAACCCCCGGCGGATCGGTGAAAGAGTGGTAGATTTATTGGCTTATTTTTGAAGTTCGTAATGAACCGACTCCCATTTATCTGTCATTAACTCTCCAACACCTCTTTCAGTAAATCACAGATTTTACCATTGATAACATTAAAGGGATTCTTGTCTGGTACTACTGTTTTTAGACGCAAAATATCCCGCAAAATTTTAATGATTTTTCCTCCATCTTCTAGTTCCGAAACCCCTTCAAAACTGTGGACGCAACGATTCCGCTGTTCGCAATATTCGTTTAATTGTTCAATGGGTTTCAATAAGCTATCAAACTCCGGTTGATAGTATTCTAAAATTGCAATCTGCACCGGACGGTTGGGAAACCCTTCTAAATTATTAAATTTTCTACCATTGGGCAGGGTATATTTTTTCAGAAATTTGTAAAGTCTTCCAGCATCTACTTGTTTAATTTTGTTCCAAAAGCCTTGAGTTTGTGTATAACTTTCTGGCCATTCTAATCCCAGCTTATTTTCTACTAAAAAGCGGAGAAATCCCTCTTGAAATCTGAACACATCCACCAAAAAGTCTGCATATTGCTGATTTTTTAGTTTGATTATAGCTTTGAAATAAACTTCTTTGAACAGGGCTATTCTATTTTTTTGCCGCAGACTGCTGATTTCTGAAATAAATTCCGGTTCGACAATATCAGCAAAAGGCTGGATGGCGTTGAAAGCGCGGTTAAAGTCAAAAGCGATGCGGTACTGACCGTACTCAAGCAAAGCAATAATGAGATTGGTGGAGAGATTGCTACCTTCGAGAGTGACTAAAGCGCCACTATAATTATAATCTTCAATTTGTTTCTTGACAACCTTGGAATCAAATTCATTTTTCAAAGTATCGACATTAGTTAGAAAAACGCGAGACTGTTCGGGGTTCTTTTTATCAGGATTTCGCACCTGCCAAACCGAACTATGACGAGCATATCCAGCAGCTTGTAAAAGGCTCCAGGAAGTTTTCATCACAGGCGTTCCAGAGGAGGCATTAAATTCCAAGCGGTCTTGTTTACTCAAGTATGGCTTTGCTTTTTCTAAACCTTTGCGAGCTTCTTGAACTGCTAATAAGAGACTGACTGGATCTTTAGAAAGTTCTGCACCGACGGGGACTAATTCGATGCTTTCTTCTGGAAGATTAAAATCTTTGCCTTGCAGCCAATGTTTGGTATCGCTAGCTTTTTCCAGCATATCTTCAGTGTGAAGGAGAATGACGCGGCGAAGGTTGTAGTTTTGGTGGAGAAGGTGTCGGATCAGGGTGACTATGGAACCTTCTTCGTTGTTCTTTTCGGAGTAGGGGTCTTGGCTGCCGACGAAGGAGAGGACGATGCTGCTTGCCATTGTTGTTACCTGGATGATTTGTGAGAAGTTTTAGGGAGAAA
>RDXH01000061.1 GCA_004292745.1 Oscillatoriales cyanobacterium
GATTTAGATGTAGAAATTTGGAGTAATTCCAATAATCCCGTTGAGGAAAGTTGGTAATTAGTCAGTTGACGGTTGACTGTTGTCAGTTGTCAGTTGACTGTTGACTGTTGACTGTTGTTAGTTGTTGGTTGTTGGTTGTCATTTCCAATAACCAGTAACTAATAACCAATAACCAGTAACCAATAACCAGTAACCAATCACAAATACCCAGTAACCAATATCGATCGCCACCAGTAATTATTTTGATTGACATTGTTTATAAAATATGGTATTGAGTTTGTTTAAAACTCCCAAGCTTCGTGCAAGTATTATAAAATATTTTTGTAAAAGCCGGAACAACATCCCCTTTTCAGACTTCTAAACAATCAAATAAAGTTATTCATTGTGGCAATACACAAAAATGCGTTGTTGTCAATAAATAATTGTTACGTCGAAGCAAGGGCGATCGCACAGTAAAAACGTTTGATCGCTCCTACGCTTGGTTTGTGTTATCAATTTGATGTGCGTGTACCAGAGGAATTAAATCATGGAATTTGACAAAGCACGGAACCAACAGATTGTTTTTGTAGATTCACAAGTTAAAGATTACCCAATTTTAACAGAAAGCATCCATCCCGATACAAAAGTTATTGTTCTGAAGGGCGATCGCGACGGCATCGAGCAAATAGCAGAAACACTTAAACAGGGGAAAAACATTGCAGCCGTTCACATCCTCTCTCACGGTGCGGCAGCCAGCGTCCAAATCGGCGCAACAGAACTGAATCTGAGTAACATTGAAACTTATCGCGATCGGCTAGAAACATGGTTTGCTTTACCAGCAGAGGAAAACTCGAACTCTCGAATTACAGCTAAACCCGAAATTCTACTTTATGGTTGCAACGTCGCCGCCACAGAAGCCGGTGTCGCTTTTGTCCAAAGGCTGAGCGATATCACCGGGGCGGAAGTTGCGGCTTCCGATAACTTGACAGGGAATGCCGCCTTGGGTGGAGACTGGGAACTGGAAGTCACTACAGGCAAAATAGAGACGGCTGTGGCATTTTCTCAAGAGGCGAGAGAGGCTTACAGCGGTGTGCTTGCTGACTTGCAACAAAAGGTTGCTAACTTTAACGAACTGGTAAATGCCATCAATGTTGCCAACACCAACACTGGGATTGACACGATCACCCTCACTGGCAATATCACCCTCACAGGCCTATTACCGAGAATTAAGGACACCACCACAATTGTTGGTGGTGGTTTCAGGATCAGTGGCAATAATAACAACCGTGCCTTCGTAGTTGATAACACAACATTTAACCTCTCTAACCTCACCATAGATTCTGCAAAAGCAGTAGGCAACCCAGGAACCACTGGTGGTGGTGGGGCTGCGGGTTTAGGAGGCGCACTTTTTATCAACGGTGGGACTGTAATTGTTGACAAAGTAACTTTCTCCAGTAACCAGGCTGTCGGCGGTGCAGGTGCTGCTGGGAATGGTGGCAAGGGTGGTAGCGCGGATCTGGCTACTGTCTTTGAAGGCACAACAGGGACAAATGGTAGAGATGGTAGAACTGGTCTAGCAAGTAATGGCCTTGCCGGTGGGGTTGGCGAAGATGGCGAGGCGGGCGGTGCTGGTACTGCTGGCGGTACTGGCGGTATTGGCGGCACTGGTGGTACTGGTGTTGGCGGCACAAACGGTGGTGCTGGAGGTATTGGTGGTACTGGTGGTGCTGGTAGCGTTGTCGGTAGTGGCGGCGGTGGTGGTGGTGCCGGTGGTGTTGGCGGTGCTGCTGGTACTGGTACTCAAGGTAGTGGTGGTAATGGTGGTACTGGGGGTGGTGGCATCTTTGGTGGCGGCGGCGGTGCTGGCGGTGCTTTTGGTACAGGTTTGGCGGCTGGGACTAACGGCGCAGGCGGCTTAGGTGGCTTCGGCGGTGGTAGCGGTAGCGGTAATGCTGCGATCGCTGGTGGGACTTTTGGCGGTGCAAGTGCGATTGGTTTTGGTGGCGGCGGTGCTGGTTTAGGCGGCGCAATTTTTATCAACGGTGGCACATTCACCATGACCAATAGCACCCTGTATAGCAACACCGTGACGGGGGGTGCTTCCGGTGGTGGTGCCGCAGTTGCAGGTCAAGCAGCAGGTGGTGCAATTTTTGTCAACACTGGTGCTACAGCCACCCTCACTAACAACACGATCGCCTACAACAGTGCCACAGCGGGAACTACAGGTGGCATTTACAACAACGGCGGTACAGTTACGGTCAAAAACACGATCGTGGCTGGCAACACTGCTACCACTAACCCCGACCTTACTGGAGCATTCGTCGGGAACAACAACCTGATAGGGGCTCTGGGCACTAGCACTGGTTTGACAGTAGCTCAACAACTAACCGCTCCTGTGACCATCGCCAATGTATTAGCACCAGTGGGCTCTGCCGGATTGAATGGCGCCACTGCTCCCGCTCCTTTTACCCTTGCCCTAGTTGACAACAGCCCCGTTACCACTAGCACTAACCCTGCCATTGGCGGTGGCGACAACACTGCGGCTACTGGTACTACAGACCAACGCGGCGCAGGTTTCCCTCGGAAAATTGACAACACTCTTGTCAGTAAACCCAATGTTGACATTGGTGCTTACGAGTACGGCCCAGTCGTCCAGGGTCAGAAATTCAACGACAGCAACGGCAATGTGGCCAAAGACGGGACAGAAGCAACTCTCACAACTCCAGTCCAAAACTTTGTTGTTTATGTAGATGACAACAATAACAGCACCCTAGATAGTGCTGAAAAGCGGGTGACTGTCGCAACGGGTGGGAATTACACCCTCCTCGACACCAAGAGTAATAGCCCCGTTCGAGAACAGGCAGTAACTAATTGGCAGCAAACTTTCCCTACAGCTACCGCTACTCCCTACAACACAGGTATTGCTGACTCTAACAGCAAAGACTTTGGCAACTTCCAGTCCATGACCATTAATGGTCTCATCTTTGATGATAAAAACGGCAACGGAGTCCAAGACTCAGGAGATATCGGATTAGCAAACATCCCAGTCAACTTAATCAACTCCGTCACCGGAGCAACTATCACCACCCAAAACACAACTAGCACAGGTGCTTATAGTTTCCCGAACCTTGGTCCGCTGACCGGCGGTGCTAGCTACCGAGTCCGCGAAGTAGTGCCGACAGGTTCCACAAAAACCACAGTCGATCCCGCCGACATCCCCCTCCAAAGCGGTCTAAATGTCGCTGGCGGAAACTTCGGCAACTTCAAAAACATCACCATTAGCGGCACCAAATTCGAGGACAAAGACGGTAACGGCATTCTAAACACGGGAGAGGTAGCACCCACAATTCCTTTTGATATTCAGTTACTCAACGCCACCGGTGCAGTGGTAAAAACCCAAACTACAGATGCTACCACCGGCAACTACACCTTTACCGATGTTGGGCCAGGCACCTACACCCTAAAGGAAGTGGCACAGACTGGTTGGCGGCAAACTCTTACCCCTACTGGTAGCATCACTGCCACCAGTGGTGTCAACATCACAAACACCGCAGCCACTCCCACCAACTTCGGTAACTTCCTGCTAGGCCAAATCGGCGGGCTCAAATTTAATGACTTCAATAAAAATGGTGTCCAAGATCCAGCAGAACCAGCCCTAGGAGGCTGGACAATCTACCTGGATGCCAACAACAACAGTATCCAAGAACCGGGAGAAACTGCCACCGTTACTGATAGCGCCGGTAAGTATCAGTTCATCAACCTGACAGCCGGTACCTACAACGTCCGGGAAGTGCTGCAACCGGGCTGGACGCAAACAGTACCGGCCGCCCCAGGTGCGTTTACGATCGCCGTCACCAGTGGCACAGACTCCCAAAACAACAACTTCGGCAACTTCAAGCCCAACTCGATTAGCGGTATCAAGTTCAACGACATCAACAAGAGTGGCTTCCTGGATGCAGGGGAAGCCGGACTAGCCAACTGGCAATTTTTCCTTGATACCAACAACAACGGCACTCTCGACACAGATGAGCCAAAGGCAGACACCGATGTCGCCGGCAACTACAAATTCCTCAATTTGCCCGCAGGTACTTACAAGGTGCGGGAAGTACCGCAAACCGGTTGGACACAAACTACCCCCAACCCGGCAGATATTACTGTCAGTAGCGGTCAAGACATCCCTAACATTAACTTTGGCAACTTCAAGTCGAGTACGATTAGCGGGCAAAAATTCAGCGATGCTAACAACAACGGTATCAAGGATACTGGGGAATTGGGGCTGCAAAACTGGCAAATCTTCCTGGATATCAACCAGGATGGCGTCTTTCAACAGAGCGAACCCACGACTATTACCGATACCAACGGTAACTACACTCTGGTCAATATTCCCGCAGGCACTTACCAGGTAAGGGAAGTGCAGCAAAATGGCTGGACGCAGACTACTCCTAATCCGGCCCCGGTGACGATTGTTGGTGGTAATAGCATTACGGGTGTTGACTTCGGCAACTTTCTGCCCCAACCGGCTACGATCCGAGGTCTGAAGTTCCGAGACTCTAATAATAATGGCACTCAAGACAGCGGAGAACTGGGTTTGCCCGGTTTCCAAATTCAGTTAACTAATATTACGACTGGGGTAGTTGCTCCTACTCCTGTTACCACCACTACAGACAATAGTGGGAACTACCTATTCACGAACCTGACACCGGGAACCTACCGCGTCCGGGAAATCGCGCAAACAGGGTTCACCCAAAGCACCCCTAACCCCGCCGACATCGTGCTGGCTTCTGGGGCTATTGTCAATAATGTCAATTTTGGTAACTTCCCAACACCAACTCCGACTCCGACTCCGACACCAACTCCGAGGCCGACTCCGGTACCGACTCCGGCACCAACTCCTGCACCGACTCCGGCACCAACTCCTGCACCGACTCCGGCACCGACTCCGGCACCGACTCCGGCACCGACTCCTGCACCGACTCCGACTCCGACTCCGATACCGACTCCGACTCCAGATACTCCTCTGAGCTCGCAAACCACGGATTTGGTTTTTCCTGAGAACTTCCCCAGGGTGGATACTCCTAATGAGTCGGGTATCCCGATCGCGGGTACTGTGATTAATGGCCCTAATGGTGATGATACGATCGTCGGTAGTGCAGCCCGTGACTCTATCTTCGGATTGGGTGGCAATGATTTAATCTTTGGACGTCAGGGCGGTGACTATATCAATGGCAATACCGGCAACGATAGTGTCTACGGAGGTGTCGATAACGATACTCTGCTTGGTGGCAAAGGCTTTGACGTGATATTTGGCGATCGCGGCAACGATGTCCTTTATGGTAATCGTGGCAATGATTCCATCTCTGGCGATGAAGGTGATGATTTATCCTACGGCGGCAAAGGCGATGATGTCCTCTTGGGTGTCACTGGTAACGATGTGCTCTTTGGCGATCAAGGTAATGACACTCTCTGTGGTGGCGATGATAACGATACCTTACTTGGTGGCAGTGGCGATGATGTCTTGTTTGGCGACACTGGCGATGACTTGCTGTTTGGTGGCCTTGGCAACGATACTCTGATTGGTGGCGACGGTAGCAACAGTTTCGTGTTGACAGATGGCAGTGGTTTGGACAGGATTGTTGACTTCACCCAAGGAGTTGATTCCCTGGTTTTGACCGGTGGCTTGGATTTCAGTCAATTGTCGTTTAGTCAAACTAATGGATCGGCATCAATTAGCCTTACTGCTACTGGTGAAGTTTTGGCTATTCTCAATGGCGTGCGATCGAGCTTGCTAACAGCTCAGGATTTCAACGTATTGGTATAGTCCATTAGTCTGGCAGGGGAATAAGACCCACCCCTCGCCCCTCCCAGGAGGGGAATAAGACCAAATCCTCTTTTCATCGTCCTGTATTAAACTCTCTCTTCTCTTCCTTCGCGTCATAAGCGCCTTCGCGGTTAAATCACCTGACGATACAACCGGAATTGATATCACTTCTCGCCCCTCCCAGGAGGGGAGCCACACCTCGCCCCTCTCTGGGGGTGGGTCCCAGGGCTGTTTCATTCTCAAACAAATCATCGTTTTGTAGGGGTAGTGGATGGTGCGTGCCTACCCTCCTCATCCACGATTTTGTATGTGTTTGGTGAGATTGGGGCGGGCACTCTTGGCACCGCCCCTATAAGAGAATGAAACAGCCCTGGGGTGAGTCTGACTTTGCTTTCTGGTTCACATTTGTTCCAGATATATGAGCAAGTCGGCCATTTCTTGGGGACTTGGCTGGAATTGTGGCATGGGCGGGGTTTGTCCGCTGGTGACTTGGCGGATTAAATCGAATTCGGATTTGCGCTCGGATACTAAATGTAAGTTTGGCCCCACTTGACTGTCGGACAGGGATATGTGACACCCGGCACAGTTCATTTGAAAGATGGCGGCACCCTGAATGGGGTCTCCAGTCAAGGAGAGTACGCTGCTGACGTAGGGATCTACCGCTTGAAAGTGGCGTATTGCTAAGCTTGATAACACGATCGCGAGTAAGAACGCTAGCAAAAATATGCCAATTCGCTCGATCGGGTTTTCAGTTTCATTTTTGGCAATTTGGTTATTCAAAGGAGTTCTATTAAAAAAAGTATCTACAAGAAAATTTATTTCTCATAACATAGCTTAATCCTTCCCCGTGGGGAGATCAAGATCTCAGACCGCTGTTATCGTTGTTTTGCGAAAATTCATCTGTGTAAGTGCTGGTAATATTAAAAATAGGTTGTTAAATCTTAACGATAAGGAGCTCTCATGGTAGAACCGTTGCTTTCAGGTATTGTTCTCGGCCTCATCTTTGTTACTCTGTCGGGCCTATTTTTTGCTGCTTATCAGCAGTACAAGCGTGGCGATCAGTTGGGTATCAACAAGTAAAAGGGGGCTACAGTCCCTAAGTCACGCTGTCAGGAGATGGGGAATTGGGAATGGGGAATTGGGCAGAGGTCATCAGGAATTGATAGCTGTCTCTCCCTCTTCTTCCCTTATCCCCCTCTTTCTGACTTTGCTTCCTTAAACATAGCGATCGAGAATAGCAGCAGTTTCCTCACCAGTTTTTTCCCAGCTAAATTGTTTTGCTCTCGCCAAACCTAGTTCCCGTAAGTTCGATCGCACTCCAACATCCGTTACAAGCTGGTGCATAGCAGCGGTAATTTCCTCCACGCTGTAAGGATTAACTAACAACACTGCATCCCCCCCTACCTCTGGCATTGAAGACAGGTTAGATGTGATGACAGGAGTGCCACAAGCCATTCCTTCGAGCACCGGGAGGCCGAATCCTTCCCAAAGACTAGGAAAAACTAGGGCGATCGCCTGATTGATGACTTTCGGTAAATCACCAGGGGGAATGTAGTCTAAGAATTTGACGCGATCGACCAATCCCAATTCTTGCACCTGCGCTTTCAGCAGTGGGGTATAGCGTTTATCTTCCGATCCAGCTATCCACAACTCATACTCACAACTACTGGGTAAAGCGGCAAATCCTGCTACAACTCGCTGCAAATTTTTATAAGGATTATGGCGACCAATATAAAGAAAATAATTGCTAGTTGGCAAGTCTAAAAAGCGGAAAAAACTGCTATCATATCCAGGGGAAATTGACGTAATTAAATCCCTCGGAATTTGACAAAATTCAGCAAGATCTTTAGCCGTTGCTTCCGAATCGCAAATAACGTGTTGAGCCTGTCGCAGCACTTGGGGAATATAGTAGCGGTGGTAGGGTGTGAGCGGATCGAAACGGCGGGGAAATCTAAGTGCAATTAAATCGTGCACTGTAATTATATAGCGACAACCTGCAAATACCGGAGCTTCGGGAATTGGCGAAAATATTAAGTTTGATTTTAACTGTTTGTAAATTTTGGGAAGCTGGGTTTGTGTCCACAGCAATCGGTTGATGTGTCCTTTGGTTCCTTGTTCGGGAGTTAAGTTTGATGGGATTTTATAGCAGCTATAATTGGGAATTTCTGTGGCGCTTAGTAATGTTGGGTTGAGGGATTTTAGGTGGGGAAAGAGGTTTTTGGCGTAGATTGCTAAGCCTGTTGGTTTGGAAATTAGGAAGGAGAGGTTGATTAGTAAGTTGGATTGGGGATTTGGCATGGGATCATATATTCGATTTAATTAACCATAATTCCTGTAGGGGCGGGTTTTACCAACCATCTCGGCCTCAAACCAATTATCTCGTAAACCCGCCCCCGCCCCAGGAAGAATCAGAATGTACTTTTTTCGCTTTTATCCAGATTATTGGTGAAACCCGCCCCTACAAATATTTTTGTAAGATTTTTTTTAACCGCAGAGGGCGCAGAGGGCGCAGAGGGGAGAGATTAAGAGAGAATATTTAAAGGTGTTTTTGTAAAATATTGGCAGTGGCTTCTCCGGTTTTGTTCCAGCTAAATTGCTCTGCTCTAGCTAAACTAGCAGTCTTTAGGTGCGATCGCAATTTTGAATCTGTGGCTAGGGCTTTCATCGCTGCGGCGATTTCTCCAATGTTGTAAGGATTTACTAATAATGCCGCATCTGAGCTCACTTCTGGCATTGATGACAGGTTGGATGTAATTACAGGAGTGCCGCAAGCCATTGCTTCTAAAATTGGTAAGCCGAATCCTTCCCAAAGTGTTGGGAAAACTAGGGCGATGGCTTGATTCATTAGTATGGGTAATCGATCGTAGGGAACGTAACCCAAAAATTTGATGGCAGATTCTAGTCCTAATTCTGCAACTTGTGCTATCAATTTTGGTGTGTAGGCATTGCTTGGCCCCGATAGCCAAAGTTCGTAATTTGCGCGATCGCCCAAACTCGCAAAGGCCGCAATTAACCTTTCCAGGTTTTTATAAGGATCGTGTCTCCCTGTATAAAGAAAATAATTTTTGACTGGTAAGTCTAAATATCTAAAATTAAGGCGATCGCAAGCTAGGGGAATTGCCGTCATTTTTTGAGTCGGAATTTGATAAAATTGAGCCACATCCTCCACCGTAGCTTGAGAATCGCAAATAATGTGTTCTGCTTGTCGCAAAACCTGGGGTATATAGTAGCGGAAATAAGCTGTCAAACGCGAAAATTTTTGGGGAAATCGCAAAGGGATTAAATCGTGTACTGTGACTATGTAGCGGCAGCCTGAATACAACGGTGCTTCGGGAATTGGAGAAAATATCAGGCTTGAGTGCAATTTTTGGTAAATTTTAGGTAAGTTAAATTGAGTCCACAATATTCTGTTTATCTGTCCTTTGCTTCCGCTATCCGGGGTGAGGTTTCCGGGAATTTGATAGCAAGTATAATCCTCAATCTGTTGGGAACTAAGTAAGGTTGGTTCTAGCTTTTCAAGTTGGGGAAACAGATTTGCTGCATAGGTGCCAATTCCCGTTGGTTGGGGAGTTAAAAATGACAAATTAATTAACAGTGAATTGGACATGATTTTAGGTAAGACAATTTATCTATATTGTAGGGGCGGGTTTCACCAACCATAATTGCCGAAAACCGATAATCTCCTAAACCCGCCCCCACCCAACTAAACCCGCCCCCACCCAACTAAGAATCAAAATGTAGATTTTTATGGTGGGAAAGCAGTCAGATTTGGTGTAAGTTATTGGCGGTGTGGGGGCTGGTTTATATAACTTGTTTGTCATCATTAAATATTGTTGGTAAAACCCGCCTTGGAGCAATTTATCGATCGCGATCGATATCGAGCATTTGAGCAACATACCCTGGATTGGGCAGAGGAATTGTAGCATATTCTTGGCGAATCAGTTCAAAAAATTGCTTGACTTTTGCCTCGAAATATGCACTGCTAAAACCTTCGCCACGCTGTTCAGCAAACCCTTGAAATGCTACTAACAAATCAGGATTAGCAATCAGTTGATGGGAATGTTGACACAGTTCGTCCACAGTGTTGAATAAAAAACCCGATCGCCCATGTTCCACAATTTCTGGTTGTCCACCACCGTTAAAAACAATCGGAACACAACGGTTTTGCATTGCTTCCACCGTCGCCATTCCGAAATGTTCAAATCTTTGGGGATTGACTTCTCCCAAACCACAACCGTGCCAAAATATACTGGCTTTAGCATAAAGCGATTTTACCTCATCCAAGTCAGCATTGACCTTAAGTTCGATCGCCCTAGAATCTTGCTTCAATAAATTCTGAACAGTCTTTAAATAAGGATTGCGAGGAACACTACTTCCCACCAAAACTAGCCGCCATCCTTGCAGTTGTTCTGGATAATTCTCCCGCAAACTGCGAAAAGCTTTAATTAATTCAATTTGCTTTTTGGTTCCCCCAGCTTCCCACTGTCCCACAGCTAAAATAATGTTTTCTTTCTGGACTTGAGAAGTTGCCATTTCTACGGGCGGATACAGTAAAAAAGTGGGTTTGAGATTCCAGCGTTTATCCAACCACTTGACAGTAAATTGACTGTTAGCAATCATGAACGTGTAGTCATCAACCGCAAAATGACGGTTGCGAAAAGTATTGGGAAAATGGCAGAAAAATACCGAAATAGGGGACAATGGTTTGACTTTTTCCAGTTGATTAGCGTTCACAAAAATATCATAGTTTTTGCTTTCTTTGGCAATTTCATCAAAGGGATTTTCCAAGTCATCGGTAATCATGCTGGAATCAATACACTGCATTCCGCGCTTTTCGTAAAACTGCAACGGAATAACTTTTATTTGACATTGGGAAAGGTTGAGTCCGTACCAGGATTCTAAATCCGAAATCGCCACTGGTTTGTTAGTAATAAAAGTGATATTAAATTGATTTTGCAGCAGGGAAGCCATTGTCGCTACATATTTTTGTCCCCCACCAATAAAATGCAGTCCGTGATCGTAAATCCCGATCGACATTTGGCGATCGCCTCGAACCACCTGTAACCGAGACAAAATGCGATCGACTTTTAGCCGACTATAAATCACCGCCAACTTTTCCGACAATTGCGACAGCACGGTTTCCACTATTTCCGGCTTCTGATACTCTAGCAATTTTTTAATTGCCACAAATATGCTCTCGAACAACAAATCATACTGTTTATTCGTAAAAAAATCTGAAGTATGAATGGCAGAAACTAATTGCAAAGGTTCGTGTTTTGCCAAATACAAAAAACGATTACGGTTACAAAAATACTCGGTAAGTTTACTTCCCCGACTTGAGCCTCGGTATTCGTGATGTGCGATCGCATCGGGAGTATAAAGCATTTCCCAACCCCGCTTTTGACAGCGTTTCGCAAACTCAACATCCTCAAAATACATCACAAAATCTTCGTCTATCGGTCCCACATCTTCGAGACATTCCCTACGAAATAGCACCGTAGCCCAACACAAACCTTCTACGGTGCGTTCTGTATCATATTGTCCTGCATCTTTCTCCCCAAAGCCTACATCTCGCCAATAAAAATTAGGTAATTGCTGAATTCCCACACTATTAATTCGCCCATCTTTGAACAGCAATTTCCCACTAGCAGCACCAACCTTGGGGTTTGTTTCTAGTTTTTTAACTAAAATTTCTAACCACGAACTTTCCAGGGTAGCATCGTTATTTAGAAATGCGATGTACTGTCCTTGAGCTTGGCTGATACCCAAGTTAAGAGCTTTAGCAAAGTTGTTTGCAGAATTCACCACAATCCGAACTTTGGGAAAGCATTTTCGCAAAGATTCAACTGAGTCGTCTTGAGAACAGTTATCTATTAAAATCAAATCGAGTTTTTCTTCAGGATACGCAAGTTTTTGTAGCGATTTTAAGCAATCTTTAGTTTGGCGAAAACCGTTATAATTAACTATAATTAGCGAGCATATTGGTAGTGTCGTCATCAAATTTTAAATTTTGGATTTTAGATTTTAGAACTTAGATTACTCTCGCGACTAAATTTGGAGACTTAGGGAACGAAAATTGCTTGGAGTCATTTTTGATATTCTATCGCGCTGTATCAAGCAATTTCACCTGGATTTCTTCTAACATAGCAGAATGCTGCTCCTGTATAGCTTTTATTTGCTCTATTTCAGATTGCAGTGCTGCGATCGCTGTTTGTTGAATCTCAAGTTTAGCTCTAACTTCAGGAGACTCGTTGCTAAATTCAGATTGAATTTTTTTCTCTAGGCTTTGCTGATTCTCCTGCAATTTTTGCAATTGATTGCTCAATGTTTGAACGACGCGGGTATTGGCAAAATTGTAAATTACTTGTCTTTCTAGTACAGGTCTGAGCAATTTTCTGACTATTTTTCTAACGGCGATTACTGCGGAACCAAGCCTCCTTTGGTAAGAGGTTATTGGGATATTGTAAATATCAAAACCAGTTTTTAACAGAGCGATATCTTCATCTTCTTCCTCAAGGGCGATCGCACTTTTTTCTCTCACAGACAATGGCGAATTAACAATACCGATTCGCGGTTCCAAAGTTTGTCGTAATTTATCGATTATTTGTTGAGTTGGTATTTCTTCTGACTGCAAACTTTCCTCTCCTTTAGATAACTTAGTATCGATGCTTGGGGAACACCCATCTTGACCTGTTCCAGGGCGGGCTTTCGGGCCCACCCCACAAAAACATTTATTTCTTGTCATACCAAATCCTGGTTAAAAACCCCCTTTATTTCTTAGTCCGCGTCGGCGGACTTCGTTTTTGTAGTAGCGGTTTCAACCGCCGAATCATAGAGGGGGTAACAAGGCAGGATTTGGTATCAAACAGCATTATTGCTTCCGATATTGGCAATATCCAAACTTACACCAACTCGATTTGACTGTCATCCCCAATCATAAACCTCAGCGCTTTCGGACGGATAGGAGCATTAGTTAATTGAGCTCGCTGGCCGATTACGCTGTCCACAATTCGTTGCTCAATCCCTGATATTTTAGCACCTTCCAAGATGACACTGTGTTCGATATCCGCATCAAGCATCGTGACTCGATCGGCAATACTACTGTAAGGTCCGATAAAGCAATTTTCAATGTGGCAATTTTCCCCAATCACCACTGGTCCGCGTACCGTACAGTTAATTATTTCACTACTTTTTCCAATTTGTACTCGCCCGATAATTTGACTTTTCGCATCTACTTTTAATTCTGTCGAAGCTACAATACAGCTATCTAGGATAATTTGGTTAGCACTTAGCAAATCGTCTTTTTTCCCCGTATCCAACCACCAACCTTCTAGATTGGAAGCTTCAACTTTTTTTTGCTGATTAATGAGCTGTTGAATGGCATCAGTAATTTCTAGTTCGCCACGGGCCGATGGTTGAATTTGGGCGATCGCCTCGTGAATCGTAGGAGCAAAAAAGTAAACCCCAACTAATGCTAAATTAGAAGGGGGGACTTTCGGTTTTTCTACTAGCTGCAATACTCGCCCTTTTTCATCCACTGTCGCTACACCGAAAGCAGTAGGATTCGCCACCTGCCGCAGCATAATCAAAGCATCTAGTTTGTTGTTGTTAAAAGTCTCTAAAAACGGATTTAGTTTACTTTCAATTAAGTTGTCTCCTAAGTACATGATAAACGGAGAATCTCCCAAAAATGGTTGGGCGATTTTAACCGCATGAGCTAATCCCGCTGGTTTTTCCTGCAAAATATAAGTAATTTTCGCACCAAAGCGATCGCCATTTCCGGTTTTCGCTTTCACTTCTTCACCAGTTTCGGGACTAACAATAATCCCAATATCCGTAATCCCTGCCGCCACAATTAGCTCAATTCCGTACCACAGTATGGGCTTATTTGCCACAGGAACCAACTGCTTTGCACCCGTATAGGTGAGGGGACGCAAGCGTGTTCCTTTGCCGCCAGAGAGGATTAATGCTTTCATTTGGTTAACTCTGAGTTATCCTTGCTTGGTTTGCGGTGCTGACTGGATTTGTCTGCACTTGTTCGCTTTCGTTCATCTTAAAGCACCATTCCTCCCGTGGCAAGAGTCTGGGTCTATTCTGATACCATTCATTGAGGGCGATCGACCCTTTAGCAAAATCACAGCCACCGTCAATACCTTGAGGAACTTCTTCCTTCCCTTAATAACGGCCGTATCGGGCTACAAATTCTTTGTCCCCCTGTTGTTCACCCAGGGACCAAGCCCACATCTGATCTCCCAAGGAAAAATGCCACCACTCGTGAGGATGCTGTCGAAAACCAGCAGCAATCATCGCATTTTTTAATATTTGTCTCCGACAATGAAATGCTTGTTCGGCGGGTTCCTTACTGCTAGCAAAATAATCAGGATAAGAACGTTCTGATATTTCATCGATGGGAGAACCCATATCAATTGGCAGGTTTTGGCGATCGACTAAAGTCACATCTAAGGCTGCACCCGTACTATGGGGTGGCGGTGTAGCGCGATCGAGACTCGGTACCGCCCAAAATTGATACACTTGCTCTAGAATTACTTGTCTTTTGTCTTCGGAAACTGGCAATTCATAGCCTTGAGCTTTGGCAATTTCAGCAAAAGTAAAATCCACCATAAACTGCTGCACTTCCACTGGTCTATAAGCATCAAATATCAGAATTCGCCAATCAGGATAATCTTGCTGCAACCGCTTTTGAGCCACCATCAAACAATCTATAACTCCTTGGCGTAGATAGTAAGGAGAATCAACTTTGCTTTCCTGATAAGGAGCTCCTAATTTTTGATAAGGATGTGGCTGTTCCAAAGCAAATATGTCAGCAGGAATTGCCACTAAAGCTTCTCCGCATTCATCGATCGCTATTTGCTGATATGGTTTCATAAACTGAGGTATACCCTAAATTTTAAATTCAATCTTTTCTACTCAATATCCCAACTCGCGAATCATTGGTGAGTGGAACCAGCATCCAACTCACTCTTTTTTAGGAGCTAATTTAGGCAGACTCGACGGGACTGGGGTAAAATTCAAATATTGATTTTTATCTGCCAGTACAGGTGCTTTTGACGCTTGATACTTTTTGGCTTTACCAATATGATTAGCAACGGTTCCTAAACAAGGAATACCAAAGTTTTCTAATTGAGCGAAAACTTTCTTCACTACAGAATGCTTAACCTTGAGAATTGATACCACCATCAGTATGCCATCTGTCCGTGCAGCCAAAAAATTAGCATCTTTACTCTCAACCAGCGGGGGCGTATCGTAGATCACCAAGTCAAATATCCCATTAAATTCTGCCATTAAATACTGCATCTGAGACGAAGCCAGCAGTCTGGAAGTCCCCGGTTGAGGAATCCCCGCAGTTAGTACAAACAAATTATCCGCTACAGGCGATCGTTGAATCGCTTCCTTGAATTCAATTTTATTTTGCAACAAGTCGCTCAATCCCTTGGAATTTGGCAAATCTAACAGCAAATCAAGACTGGGATCGTGCAAATTCGCATCTACTAACAGCACTCGCTGACCTGCTAGCGCGGCCACATGAGCTAAATTGAAAGCGATGATAGATTTGCCTTCCCCCGCTGTAGCCGAACCGATGACCAAAGAGGCGATCGCCCGATGGGAAGACAGAAAGCGAATGTTAGTATAAAGAGAGTCAAAAGCTTCTATAAATTCCGCAGCATTTTTTTTATACTTATTCTCCTTGTTTTCCAGAACCTCATAGGCATTTGCAATAGAGGGATAGAAATTTTTAGCATTTTTGTTGACAGGAATTACACCCAACAAAGGGGAATCGACAGCATCTTTAACATCGTCAGCACCGTAAAATGTATTCTGTATTTTTTCGATGATTATCGCCAACACCAGACCCAAAACTAGCCCCCCAAGCACCCCCATCATTAATTTATTGGTATTTTTAGATGCCACAGGAATCATCTTCCCATCAGGATCTCGCGGTATTTGAGGCTCAGAAATTATTTCCCAAGGTACTTGACTTTGAGCCGCTTGCACCCGTAGCGTTTCCCGCTGAGTCAAAAGTTGATCCCGCGTGCGCGCAGCTATATCTAGTTGCTGTTGCAGTTCGTTGTAGCGTCTGGCTACGGTAGGAAATTCTTTTGCTTGTCGATCCAAATTGTTTCTTGTCTGCGTAATCGCTTGATTGCGAGCCTCTAAAACTTGAACTTGGTTAGCAGTATCAACCAATTGCTTAATCAAGCCAATACGAATGGAATTCTGGAAATTTTGAACTTTAGAATTAGCCTGAGTTCCTACTAAATTTTGACCCAAAATTCTGTCAGTTTGCTTATTTAGTAATGCTATTAAATTTGCCCGCTTCCGCTCTAAAGCTTCCACTATCGGATTCGCCGACTTAAACCGAGCTGTTTCTACCGCAATCTGACCTTCTACTTCCTTAACCTTTGTCAGCAGCTCTTTGTATTGAGGTTCTTCGCTTAAAGCTGACGCTGCAATAGCTTCATTTGGTGTAAAATCCAATTGTTTTTGCAAGTTTGCATACAGAATCTTCTGCTCTTCTAGCAGCCTTTGGGTTTCTAGTTGTAAGGTTTCTATATTCCGAACTTGCTGGATCAATTGCGCTCCTTGTTCTTTCGGATCGGCGATCCTTTGCTGCTGTTGGATAATCTGCAACTCCGACTTTAAATCATTGACGCGCTTATTCAGTCCTGGAAGCTGGTCTTCAATAAATTTAACACCTTCACCAATGCGACTTTTGCGTTCGTCAAGACTGTACTTTAAATATTTCTTTTTAGTTTCTTGTAAAACCCATTCCACTAACTTAGGATCTTGACCCAAGAATCTCACTTCCAAAATTTTAGTTTTATTGAGTTCAGTATCTCCAAGGCGCAATACTAGCAATCCTTGTTTGAGAAGCTCTTCAGTAAATTTGGGATCGTGCTTTTTGACTTTTTTGGTAATCTCTGAGAGCATTTGAGGACTCTTGAGAATTTCCAGTTGAGTTGCGTAATCAAGACTAAAAAAATCTCGACTCGGCACTCCGCCTTCGCGATTCGCCAAAGCAGAGGGATCGGCAATCCTAGCTTCGGTTGTTACCGGTTCCACTAACATCCGAAAATCACCTTGATAGGTTTTCTTGCTACCTTTTATCTGGTAGACTATGCCACCACTTGCTAGGGCTACAATCCCAATAATTATCAAGGCTTTCCGTTTAAAAGTCCTCAATAGCGGGGCTATATTCAAGGATTTTTGAGGCTTTTCGCCTGACTCTTCTCCTTCCTCGGCGGAGAATTGCTGCACTGGTCTGGTTTGGGTGCTAATTTCTACGATATTAGGGTCTTGTTCTGTTTCCATGTTGACCTCTTTATATTTGGCTACTAAAAATAATCGCTTATGCGCATCTTCCGATTGACAGTTTCACCCTTTGCTTAACGATATCACATGAAATTCTTGGTTTGCCAATACAACTTAGCTTACTTCTAATCATTATCAATGTTGACACATTGTACTGTTACTCATAGACAATAGGTAGAATTTATTTTTTGTTTTAATATAAAATATATTACCCTCTCCCAAAACTCCCAAATTCTTTTGTCAACAGCTTGATGAGTGTGGTAACTCAACTGTAAATCACTCAATAATCCAGGGTGACATCATTGGTAATAGGTAATTGGTAATAGGTAATTAGTAATGCCCTATACTTCGACAACGCTAGAGCCCAAGTGCCCCATTACCCATTACCGATTACCGATTACCTAGTACCCACCTAACTGAGAAAGGCTATATATTTTTAAGTCTAACCCCCTGGAAGGTAAAATATTCCAGTGTTTTTCATTTTTAAGTTTACAGTGGAAATTTAATTGCCCTACCAGGAAAACTCGACTTCAATATCCTAAGATTGGCGGTAAGCAACTACAGCATAAAAAGGATCGCCACTTCCTATTCCCAGCATTTTCATGAAACTCGGTAAACTCGACTGCTTAGAAATTATTTCCGGTTTGCTAAATCCGGGTATATTCGCTCCTTTGACAGCATCAAAGTAACTCTTTACCAATTCTACCCGATCGCCCTCGGAACCTTCTCGCCAAGCAGCAATTGCTTTTTGATAAAACATCCGGTTAGAAAAACTGATAATTGCCACACCACCGGGTTTCAAAATGCGGTGAATCTCGGCAAAAATCAGATCCGGGTGTTGCAAATACTGTACCGAAACGCAGTTGACAACAGCATCAAACTCAGCATCCGCTAGCGGCAATTGGGGATTTGCATTCAAATTCTGGACAAAATAATGGTTCAGCCTCGAATTTTTTGCCAACTCTTCTTGATTCATGCCATGCCCCTCCACATGGGCAAACTCGATTTCATCTGGCAAATGAGAAACCCAACTACTCATCATATCGAAGATCCGAGTATGCGGTTTCAACCGCTCCCGATACAAATCCGTTAATTGCTGAATAAATCCCTCGTCAACATGAGTCACAAACCGGGGATAAGCATAGAACAAGTTGTCGTCGGTATCGTCTAACTTGGTTCGTCGATCGTCTGGAAGTAACATAGATTCAGATATCAGGAAGAATGAAGAATGCAGAATGCCTTTGGGTAAAAGCGATCGAGAAGCGCTTAAATGTCGAAAAGGTTGCTAAATCAACAAACAAACTCGTTTGCGATTATTTCAACCAAGCCCGATGAGCCATCAGAGCCGAAAAAGGCTGCACGCCCCGCAACTGATTCGACAGTGGCAAATGACCCCTAGGCGCGCTCAAATCCCAAATAAACTCTTGGGGATACCTAGTCCAATTATTCCCCTTCTTCCAGCCAATTAGCGGCCACAACTTATCCCAATTTTTACCCGAACTTAGCCAAATTTCCCGTTGCACCGAAAAGCCGAATTTGCCTTCAGAATGAACCTTCCACAGTGTATTGATTGTTTGTAAATCTGCCACGGGCAAACTTTCCACCTGGGTAAAATACAGCCACTTTCTCGCGGAAGCTGTTTCCCCCGCCAATTCACAAAGTTTATCTAAAGTCAAGCGATCGGCTTCTTGAAATTCCTGTAGCGCCAATAATTGTTGCAGTGGAGTGTAATCAATATTCGAGTCCGATCGCAGTGGCACAACCCCTGTGGGAAAATGCGCTTGCAAAAACTCCGTCGCTCTCGGAGAATTAGCACTATACAAAATTTGGTAAGCCTTACCCATTACTGCCGTCGGTTCATCCGACTTGCGTTCTAATAAAAATTCCATCAATACATCCCAACTGGAATCTGCCATCTGTTGCAGAAATTGCAGTTGAGTTTTTTCCGAACCCGACCTCAACAGAGAGCGGAGTTCGGCTGATACAGCCGCCGAGTCTAATGGAGAAGTAGAAATCGAGTCAGTCATGAGAAACAATCAGCTATCAGCTATCAGCTATTAGCTGAAGCCCTGGTTTTCCCCCATTGTACAATGGTACTGACTCCGATTCACTTCTATCTGTTGGGATGTCCCCGCCCCAAAGGGGCAGGAACATCCGAGTTCCCCCACAGTCATCAGGAATGGGAACAAACACAAATAAATTAAGGATCGACATCTGACGATCGACGATCCGATTTAAAACTGTTTTCTGGAGCCTAATCGTCCACTACCGAAGCCCACGCAGAGAACGAAGGCGGAAAATAGTTGATATCATATCCCGCCAGTTCCCACTCTTTCACCCACAGAGGCACCACCCCTGGGCAGGGAGTAGCCGAAAATTGACGTTCCTTAACCTCGATCGAATGAAATAACTGTTTTAAAGTATCTCCCCGATCCAAAGCCTCGCTGAGGATGTCATCCAAATCAGGATCGACTCGCTTAACCCGGTTGTTATCCTCTTCCGTCCACAGCAGTTTCAAAGACTTCAAATCCCTAGGACTGAGGATGCTCTTGTAATACACCCGCTTCAGGGCAGCTACAGGCTCCAAACTGCGTTCGATCCGGCGAATTTGCTCTACTCGCAGGTAATGCCATTGGGCCAAAAGCTTCCGTTCCGATGGCGGGAGTACCCCCTTACCGCTAGCGTGTTGATAGTCATACTTCACCAAACTGCAAGCCATATTCGCCAGCAAGTGAATCAGCTCTTTTTCTTTGGGTGTAGCTTGACGCCGTTCCTGGGTTCTTGTCAATACCCGCTGTCTGCGAGTAGTCACGAGTGTGTTTTCCATTGGGTTTTTATGAACTTAAATAGGATCGAAGCCTGCATCTGATGGGCCAGAAAATCAGAAGCTAGCTCAGTTGAGAGATGGGGAAGATCTATCCCAAGACTGGCCTCATCTTTTTATTTTCCCACTCACATCTGGAATTTAGGTAGACTGATAGCAGGATGAAGTCTCAACCGCTTCCCACGGGTACTACAGGACAACAGCCATAACCTCATCCCTTAGAAGTTCCTATCCTTTTCCTGTTTTTACCTCTTCTTGCTCCCCATCCTCATTCGTTCCAGTGTAATGGAAGTCGGGATAACTCTCCAAAGCCCCACCACTGCGAACAAATTTTCCAGCAGCAGCAAGACCAGCCACACTGGGGCTACCTAGATCGAATACGCCTAAAACTAAGATGCTGTATTTCATTTTCGATGACCCTGATTTGCGTAGATTGACACTTTTGGCAACTCCAACCAGTCACAAGTGGGTTGATGCAATAGCCCACTTGCCTTTGGAGAAATCTGCCTGTCATAATCAATTCAGACAGGCACACCCTGAGCGATCGGCCGCGCCAGAAGTGACGTGTTAGTAGTATCCACGATCATCCACCAACCCGAATATTTTGGGTAGTGGAGCTTATGCCATCAGGGCCACGATCTATCAGGGAGTTATGCCATCAGGGTGCTAATCCATCGGGTAGTTAATCCATCAGGGCGCATCTTTTACCTGCATGAAATTTCATGCGATCTAAGTCAACTTAAAAAAACGCAGATTAACGATATCTCCCACTCAAGCAGTCCTCAGCAACAAGCTGGGGTTTTTTATTGCCAGCTATGACAGAGCCAGTATTTTCCGTAGAAAGGTACTGAGCCTGAAGGCCAAGGTAGCTGAAGGCAGAAACTTACAGGTTATAAGTTTGCCCGATCGCATTATACCACCGACTGAATTTTCAAGTATTATTGTAAAACAATGTAAACACACAGTCTAAATACAAAGGTATGTTGAAATTCTCGATCGCGTCCGAGTAAAAATTAACATACTTATAAGATCAATGAGTATAAATAGCCACAACGGTTCGGACGACGATCGCTCCATCGGAGGATTTCCTATTGCAAAGATACAGTAAAGATTGAAAATAACCAGGATAATTAGTAGATAATAGAGTAAGATAAACCCCAAGTTTCAACGAAATCAACAGGCAAATAACTGGAATTTGTAACCCTTCAATCGGACAAAATAGAGGTGAACCGTCTTGATCGATCAGCAGGTGACAACCGAAATAAACACAACTTATCAATATCAAGTAGGAGGATATCTCCCCGTCAGCGCCCCCACCTATGTCAAGCGGCCCGCAGACGAAGAACTCTACAAACAACTCCTAAACAGGAACTTCTGCTATGTCATCAGTCCGCCACAAACCGGAAAGTCCAGCCTACTGCTGCAAACCGGGAAAAGACTACAAGCAGAAGGTACATTGATTGCAGCAGTTAACTTGAAAACCATCAGCAATCCCAATATCACCCCGCAAAAGTGGTATCGGGGAATTATGTATCGCCTAGCCAGCAGTTTTAACCTCACAAATAGGTTTGATGCTCTCAAATGGTGGAACGACCGCGAATTGCTCTCACCAGTGCAGCGATTAGAGATATTTATCGAAAAAGTTCTGTTAAAATCACTGAAAAATCAACAAAATATCGTAATTTTCATCGATGAAATAGATAGTATTAACAATTTAAATTTCAGTGTTAAAGATTTTTTTGCTTTAATTCTAAATTGTTACAACAAGCGTACCCATCAACAAGAATACGAGCGTATTACTTTTGCCATGATGGGAATAACCCTACCCTCACAACTAATCGAAGACACCAGGTGTAACCCGTTTAACATAGCACGACAAATTAATTTAGACCGATTGGAATTACAGGAAACTTTCCCCCTCGCCAAAGGACTAGCGGTCAAAGCATTTAGACCTCAAAAAGTGCTCCAAGCCATATTAGATTGGACTGGTGGTCAACCGTTTTTGACTCAAAAGCTTTGCTGGTTGGTAGTTGAGTATGGCTCTTTTATTGGCAGAAATTGCGAACTAAAAGAAATTGAAAAATTAGCAAAAATTAGAATTATAAAAAACTGGGAAGATTGGGACAAGCCAGAAAATCTGACCGCTATTCGCAGAGGTATTTTCCAGAGTTCCTGCGACAGCAGTAGATTGTTAGGGTTGTACCAGCAAATTTTGCAAACCCCCGCTTCTGAAAAATCAGGGGAAACCGAGGGAGTAGCTGCGGATTCATCTCCCGAACAAATCGAATTACAAAAATTAGGGTTGGTTGTCAAAGATTCTCGGAATAAACTAAGAGTAGCCAACCAGATTTATGAATCAGTGTTCAATATTTTTTGGGTGGAAAAAGAGTTAGGTAATCTGGCTCCCTACAAAGCATCACTAACAGCATGGCTGGCTTCGGAACGTCAAGATAAGTCCCAATTATTGACGGGGAAAACTTTGCAAGCAGCCTTAGATTGGGCCGCCAATAAAAAACTCGGTCCAGAACACTATAGCTTCTTACATCCCGATCGAGATTTACCGGAAAAACCAGCAGTCGTTTTGGCGCCAATTTCCGAAACGATTACAGAAAGTAGTATTGTCAACCCAGCACCCCTAGAGACTGTTCCAGCTAGCCGCGACGAACAGAAACTTTACAACCACATACTATCCTGCGTCCAAACAGAATCGCCGCTACAGGTGATAGAGCGTTTCCGACAGCTATTTATAGATGGTATGGGCTATCCCGATCCAGACATAGAAGCAACTTTGTATAGTATAGTCTCTCTAAAGCGATCGGAACAGGAGTTTAAATACATCCTCCACCGCTGCTGTTACATCCCCATCAACCGATGGCAATTGAATTCCCAATACAAATTGGCGATCGCCAATTTGGTAGGTCTATTTAAGCAAACTTCACCCAGATTTGGGATGGATTTTTACATAGTCAAGTGCTTGCAGCGTCAAATAGATTTATTTACTAAAAGTGAAGAATTTATCAATTTAGAACGCTTGGTAAAAGCTGTAGAACTAGGCTCGCAACTTCAGCAAAAACAGACTCACACTACCTTGGGAGAAATAATTTTTCGATATCCTTATTTATACGGTTATTCTCTGTTGAGCAAGGAAAGCATTGCAGAAGAACAGCAAACCATCCAACGACTGCAATCTCAAAGGCAACAGCAATTTGAAACCGACTTATCTCTTTATTTAAACTATTTAGTTGCGCCGGGACAGACCGAAATTGGGATTGTAAACCCCGCAACCAATCCCACGCTTTTGAACGATGCAGAATTACATTTAGCAGTCCGGGAATTTGCAGGAAAGGTGAGTGGCGATCGCACTTACAAAGAGTCGGCTCAGTTCTTTTTAAGACAGGCCAGAAATACTCGCTCCTATCAATCATTTAAAGTTGATTTGTATGAATATTTAATCTCAGCGGTGGAACCTGAATACGGCCGACGTCAATTTAGCGGTCGTTTGTACAAATACATCAAAAATACCCTCCGAGAAAATGACTCGATGAAGTTAAATAATTTGTTGTTAGTTCAGACTTGTCATGAATTATTCAATTTTTTAGTAGTGGAAAATGAACACCATCCTAGCCACTACATTTTTTATGACTTAGTTTACAATCTAGGTCCCAGCAGAACCATGGGTTTACTGCTGAAATTGGTACTACTTTCTGGTAAAGTTAAGCCTGATTTGGAAAAGCGATTTTCTATTTTATTCAATCACTATGAAGGAAAAGGCGCTGAGGAAATTATGTGGTTTATCAAATCTTTGGAAAATTTAAATGTCGCTTTTGTGGTGAATTTTGGGAAACCGGATTTGTCTTTCGTTAAACGGAATTTGATTTTGAATTGAAATAACGGTATATTGAGTCGTTTTATACAGATTTATGATTAGCTATCTCAAAGGCACTGTCGCCGACATCACCAAAGGCAGTAACCGCTTCATCCTGACTCTCGAAGTCAATCAAATTGGCTATGAAATCCAAATTTTGCCCCGCGTGAGTGGTCAATTACCTCCCTCCGGGGAAATCGCCCAAATCTTTACTCATCAACAAGTTAAAGAAGACCAAATTGTGTTGTACGGTTTTGGTAGTGCCACCGAACGAGATTTATTTCGACTGTTAACCAGTGTGAGTGGGGTGGGTGCTCAACTGGCGATCGCACTTTTAGATACCCTAGGATTGCCAGATTTAGTCCAAGCCATCGTCGGCGGCAATACCCGCATCCTCGCCAAAACCCCAGGCGTCGGCACCAAAACCGCAGAACGTTTAGCCCTGGAACTTAAAAGTAAACTTTCACAATGGCGACAACAGGAAGGTTTGACCACCTCAGTCGCCGCCGGAGTACCTGCGGCTATTCAAGAAGAAGTGGAAATGGTGTTGCTGGCGATGGGTTACACCGGGGCCGAAGTCTTGCAAGCGCTGCAAACCCTGAGTCAGGATAGTAATTTAGCAAAAAAAAGTAATGCCGATGATTGGATCAAAGAGGCCATTACTTATTTGAGCCGATAAATCTCAAGAAACCGGGTTTTTCATCCGTATTTAAGACTGGGCGTGCAGTATTTTCGTAAAAAACCCGGTTTCTGCCTCGATGACTAATCTCGCAAGTGCGATCGCAAATTTGCTCGTTTGTGGTTCCCCTGTGATATAATCAGGGATTGTGAGATAGTACAAAAAAACCTAAAATCAATTCATGGCTCTTACACAACAACGCAAGCAAGAAATCATGGGCGACTACCAAACCCATGAAACCGATACCGGATCGCCAGATGTTCAAGTCGCAATGCTGACCGATCGCATCAGCAAACTCAGCGCCCACCTCAAAATCAACCAAAAAGACTTCGCTTCTCGCCGCGGTTTGATGATGATGATCGGCCGTCGCAAGCGCCTGCTGGCTTACCTGCAAAAGGAAAATGTCGATCGCTACAAAGCATTGATTGCCCGTCTAGGCATCCGCGGCTAAACACCAAAGCCCAAATTTGCGACAATATTCATTAGTCATCTCAATAAAAATCAGTTAAGGGCTGGTAAAATGCCTACCCGACAAGAGTTTTGGGAGATGCCTATTGAATAAATGTCAGAATAAATGTCTGAAATGCCCCCTGGAAAATAGAGAAACCACCAAGACGGTTAGGACGTTCTGAATCGCTGAAAATATTACTATACATAGTAGGATTTCTATTGTTCCTGATTCCTGATTCCTTCTGCTATAAAATATGTCCTCCGAACCACCCCGCCAGCGCCTCCCCTTTGAACCGGCAAAAAATCGTAAAAAAACCCCTAAAAAACCGGCCGAAGCGCAACTAACAAACACAGCATTAGAACTAAATCCTGCCGATAAGCAGCCCAAAGCCAGCCCAACGAAAAAACAGGACCCATCTATCCCAGAAGTTGTCAGCAAGCGCATGATATCCCGCATAGCGGTATTTTGTGGCGTACCGACACTGTTGGGAATTTCGACATTTTTTGTCAGCTATTTGATAGTCAGCAAAGGCTTGTTCGATCTACCAAACACAGCCGTATTGTTAGTAAGTATGGGTTGTTTTGGTTTGGGTGTACTAGGATTGAGTTACGGAGTCCTGTCGGCTTCCTGGGATGAAGAAATTTCAGGAAGCGTTATGGGTTGGGAAGAATTTAATACCAATTTTGGACGGATGCGAGAAGGATGGCGATCGGCTAAATCAAAAAATTAGTTATTAGTCATTAGTCAGTAGTCAGTAGTCAGTAGTCAGTAGTCAGTAGTCAGTAGTCAGTAGTCAGTAGTCAGTAGTCAGTAGTCAGTAGTCAGTAGTTAACAGTTAACAGTTAACAGTTAATAGTTAACAGTTAACCAGTTAACAGCCAACAGTCAATCCGTGTCATAATCCGTGTTTAGCCCAAGAGAGAAGGCCAAAGAAATATGATTATTGTAATGAAAGCCGGTACTCCAGAAGCCGAGATCGATCGCCTCGACGAAGAACTCCGCACCAACTGGGGTTTGTCCCCAGAAAAAATAGTGGGACGCTACAAAGTTGTCATCGGTTTGGTAGGTGACACCGCTGAGCTCGAACCGATGCAGCTTCGGGAAATGAGCACCTCGATTGAGGAAGTATTGCGAGTGGAAAAACCCTACAAGCGCGCTTGCTTGGAGTATCGCCAAGGAGAACCAAGCGCCGTAGAAGTGGCTACTCCCCTGGGAACTGTGACCATTGGCTTGAATCACCCGATCGCGATCGTAGCAGGCCCTTGTTCCGTCGAAAACGAAGAAATGATTGTCGAAACGGCAATGCGCGTCAAAGCTGCAGGCGCTCATTTTCTGCGTGGTGGAGCTTACAAACCGAGAACTTCTCCCTACGCTTTCCAAGGACACGGCGAGAGTGCTTTGGGGTTGTTAGCCGCCGCGCGGGAAGCTAGCGGTTTGGGAATTATTACCGAAGTTATGGATGCGGCGGACTTAAGTGCGATCGTGGAAGTAGCCGATGTAGTTCAAGTCGGGGCCAGAAATATGCAAAATTTCTCCCTATTGAAAAAAGTCGGAGCACAAGACAAACCAGTTTTGTTGAAGCGTGGGATTTCCGCAACTATTGAAGAATGGTTGATGGCTGCTGAGTATATCATGGCAGCGGGCAATCCCAACGTGATTTTGTGCGAACGGGGCATTCGTGGCTATGACAGGCAGTATACGCGAAATACGCTAGATTTGTCGGCGGTTCCTGTGTTGCGAACTCTGACTCACTTACCAATTATGGTTGACCCTAGTCATGGCACCGGTTGGGCCCAGTTTGTTCCTTCCATGGCCTTTGCTTCGATCGCCTCTGGTACTGATTCCCTGATGATTGAAGTGCACCCAAATCCCAAAAAAGCTTTGTCTGACGGGCCACAATCTTTGACACCAGATCAGTTCGACAAGTTGATGGAAGAATTGGCGGTAATTGGGAAAGTCATGAAACGTTGGCCACAAGTACCTGCTTTAGTGTAGGTTATTGAGTTCATCAGGGCGATCGCTATTAGACATCGACCATATTGATTGTGGAATAGGCATCTTGCCTGTTCAAAACTCGCCATACTAGAAATGTGTATTAGAGCCCGGACTTCCTCAAAAAGTTCGGGCTTTAGTATGCTGAATTCATCCCCATTCATCAGCGCACATCCGCCACCATCTACGGTTAAATTTCCAAAGTAATTAATTGAGCAATTTCCTCAGTTTGAAAACCCAAAGCCATCGGCTTTTGCACTCCCGGAATCACCTGCACATCATACAATTCCGTGACAATCCCTTCAAACCGCAACCAATGAACGATCGCACCAGTAGTCAAATCTATCACCATCATCCCACACCGAGCATCAGTATCCTTAGCTGCTAACAAATCATCCAATTCCAAACCGCTAAAAGTATTGTCACCGCCCCTCGGTTTCGACAGTCCAACAATTGCCCAATTTTGCCAAAAAGCCAGCCCTCGGACATATCCCGGACAAAACGTAATGGCCTGAAATTTCCCTGTATCTAAATCGACATAACCAAATTCCCCTCTCCCGGAATTCAACAACCACAACTTATCTCGATACCAGCGAGGAGAATGCGGCATTGACAATCCAGTGACAATAATATCATTAGATGCGACATCAATAACTATACCGCCATTTTTTCGCCGATCGCGCCAACCATCCACCACATCCGACTGACTCGACGCCGTGACATATTTCGCTTCCCCATCCACCATCGCCAAACCGTTGAGATGACAGCGGTCTTCATTGATGTATTGTGAGATAAACGGCGGTTTCCACAGAGGTTTGCAACTGTGCCGATCGCTCAAAGTTGCGATACAATTGAACAACGTGCTAATAAAAATGATTTGGTTATTTTTATCGACAGCGATATCGTGAATGTCGATATCTCCTGTGGTGTGGGCGATGCGCGGTATGTAAAGGCGATCGTAACCTTGATGTTGTCTGGGGTGCAAAAAAGTCCCATTGCGCGATCGAATATTCGCCAAAAAGCCGAAATTCTATTGGTTTCTGGTGCAGCACCGATTAACATTAACCTGCTGGTTTGATAGGTAGTACAAGCAAGGCTAATTTGTTGAGAGGTTAACCAAGAGGGAAAATCGCGATCGCCAAAAATCTCGTGTTCGTGTGTTGTCTGGAAATTTGTGTCGTCATTCATAGAATCTGAAGACATATACTTATATCTATCCAAAATGTAACACTACAGATTGTAATATGGGCATCACCTCAGTCATGCTCAATTAGAGCAATTAGTTTCTAGCCAACTGGATAAATCAGCTACACTATAAAAGTCGAATATAGCCTCACCTAAGGCCGATAATTGTTCTGATGATAGCATTGACAAACGATCTTCTATCTCTTGATTTAGTTCGCCTAAGCGCCGTTGTAATTGGCGTTTAATCAGATTTATTTGACCAATTTGTATCCCCTCAGCCTTACCCAACTCGATCGCACCTATTCGTTCCCGTTCAAACTGTTCCCGCTTCTCCAAATCATCTATTTCCTCTAAACTGAGATTTACGCGATCGGCGATCGTAAAAGCCTTCTCAATTTCCGGTACAATTGACATGGATGCTGGTATCACCTCTAAATCCGGTGCTTTGCGTAAAAAATAAAGCCACTTATCCGTAATATTACTCAACTCTTCCAGAGTTTTATTGAATTTTGGCAACTCCACAAAC
>RDXH01000329.1 GCA_004292745.1 Oscillatoriales cyanobacterium
TCAAAGGTAGCCACAGACTGCTGTTTGACTATTAAATCTAGATCCGAACGAGCCCCCCGAATCGTTGCGGGGGGATAAGAGTCCGATCTTTCGTCCCCCACCCCCCCCTCCCCCCTTGGGGGGGGCAGGGGGGGGTGGGGGGGCTAGGGGGGGGCGGGGATGCGAGGGGGATATAGACTTGGCTATGAACGAGAGATACCAAGGCTTTCAGGCGATTGTTGACACCAATGGGCAACTAACCGATGCCCCATGCCCAGTGCAGCGATGCCCAGTACAGCGATGCCCCATGCCCAATTCCCCATTCCTACATCATCATCGTCAAAATACCTTGCTGGCCCAGAATCATTTCCCGCAGCAAGCTACAGATGCCAACCCAAATAATCGGCGTAATGTCCACCCCGCCGATCGGCGGTACAATCTTTCTGGTAGCGGCTAAAAAAGGTTCCGTGGGCCAAGCAATCAGACTCAACGGCAGTCTACTGAGATTGACCAGGGGATACCAAGTCAAGACGATGCGAAAAATAAACAACAAAGTCATCAATACTAGGACAAAGCCCAGAATCCAACTTGTAACGGTAATACCATTCATAGAGTTATTGTGTCGAAATTTTAAGTTTTGTTAAGTCAGGTGTTCATAATTTTAACTGTTTCCCTGGTGCGATCGAAAGTATAAAATTAATAAAAATCAAATTGTTGTAACAAAGGCTTTGAATCTATGACTCCTTCACTCGCGAATTTTCTGTACAGCCTGCTGGTGGGCGTTAGTTTGGTGGTAATTCCAGCAACGATCGCCCTAATCTTCATCAGCCAAAAAGACAAAATTAAGCGCACCTAAAACATCTGTAAAGATCCAAGTCCGGCGTCAAAGTCAATTGTCGGCTGTAGCGATGGCTTGAAGTCGGGCATTTCCCCAGTTCCGAAACCTCGGCTGTAAGCAACTCAGAAGCCAAAACCTTCTAGAAATGCCAAGCTGAGGTTTTTTCCCGTTTACTGACACCGCCGGAAATTCCCTCGCTGTACCTGTAGCCCGGTGATATCAATTCCGGTTGTATCGTCAGGTGATTTAACCGCGAAGGCGCTCTTGACGCGAAGTTCGAGAAGAGAGAGTTTAATACAGGACTCGGAAGACAGGATTTTATATGAGCTGTTCAGACTCAGTATTATGTCAATATTATGTCAATTCCCAAGCTGCAACCGGGATAAGACCCTCATCCAGCCAAGTCGGAATAGCAGACTTAAGTAAAAATGTAAACATCTAACTCGCTAATATAGAACAGAAATAGGAGATAGGGTAATGGTTAATTTAGGATTAAACTGGAGCAGCCTGCTGGGGATCATCCTAGCAGTAGCTGGCGCGGGACTTTACTTTCTGCGATCGTGGCGTCCCAAGCTAGCACGAGACCATGATATTTTTTTTGCAGCAGTAGGTCTACTGTGTGGCGGTATTCTATTATTCCAAGGCTGGCGGCTAGATCCAATTCTGGCCTTCGGTCAATTCATGCTGACCGGTTCCGCCATATTTTTTGCAGCCGAAAGTATTAAGCTGCGGGGAGCAACCACCGCCCAAGCTAAAAGCCGGGCACAATATATCGACGAAGATAGACCCGTCAGCAACGCCTACGGTTATGAGGGCTACGATGCTGATATTGACCAGCTAGAACCAGAGGAAGACTATCCCCAGCGTCCCCGGATTAGAGGTAGTCAAGATTATCGTTCTTCGCGGGAAGGCTACGACGACGAACCTCGCCGCCGTCCCTCTAGTCGCAATAGCAGCATTGATATATCTAAACCCGATGGACCAGAGCGATCGTCCCGCAAACGCCCCTCTCGCCCGGAAAACCAGCCCCCAGAGCGCTCGGACCGATCGGACCGATCGGACCGTTGGGACATTTCAGACAATCCCGATGAAAAACCGACTCGCAGCCGTAACAGCCGCCCGCCAACTTCCGATAACCGCAGCGATGGGACACCGAGAACCAAAAAAACCCGTCCCGCCGAAGGAGGGAAGTCTCGCCCCAGTAGCCGGGATTTGCAAGCACCACCCTCAGATTACGTGGAGTATCGACCAGTAGAACACCCGGAAGACCAACCGGATAATTCCCCCAATTTCGACAACTAGGGGAAGTGCTAAGTAGATGGGTGAAATTTAATATTTCTGGTGTCAAGATCACCGGAAAAATACCAGTTGCATTTGATTTATGCCCATCTACTGGCGATCGCGATCGGAGAATTACGATCCAAAAAACTGTGAATGGGGAGTGTGAAACCGCCGATCGACGCACAGACAACACAGAGCATAACCGACAGCTAAATACTCATCGATCGCCATGAATTTCAAACTTTTAAGTTTAGCAATATCGGGAATTTTAACAATGGGGGTTTCAGCCAGCGCCACCGCCGTTGTTACCACATCCCCTGTGCAGTCATCACCAGATGTTACTGAATTTAAGTCGCTGGATAGACAGGGTGCGATCGCCCAAAATATCGAAGAACAAACTAATATTCGGGTTTACGAACGAGCGAGTCCGGCGGTTGTTACCGTCGATACAGATAAATCCAACGGTAGTGGCACAATTATCAGCCCCGACGGCATGGTTTTAACCAACGCCCACGTTGTTTCCGCCGGCGGTACTGTCAATATAATTTTGTCAGATGGCAAAAAAGTCCCAGCCGATGTCATTGGATTCGGGGAAGAAGGCTTAGACTTAGCCGTAGTTAAAATGCGGGGTCAAAACAATTTGCCCACAATTCCTTTAGCCCGTCCTGGTTCGGTGAAAGTGGGACAACAAGCATTTGCGATCGGCAATCCTTTCGGTCGATTTCAAGGTACTTTTACCGTCGGAATAGTCAGCCGCATCGACCAACAACGAAGCTTGATTCAAACAGACGCAGCCATCAATCCCGGCAATTCAGGAGGTCCACTGCTGAACAGTTCGGGAGAATTAATCGGAGTCAACACTTCTATTTTTACTCGCGGTCAGGGCGGAGGCAATATCGGCATCGGTTTTGCCATTTCCATAGACAAAGTGCCCGCTTTCCTGACGGCGGTACGAGAAGGGCGAGCTCCCCGCGTTGCTCAGACACGATCGCCCTTTGGTAACAAATCACCAGAAAAACTCGCGCTCAACGGCCCCGCAATCAGTGGCAAACTCACCAACCAGTCTAGCGTTCTGCCGGGAGACAACAGCTTTTTCGACCTCTACTCCTTTGAAGGAAAAGCAGGTCAGCGAATCACAATTGAAATGAAAAGTCAAGAAATTGACCCTTATTTAATCTTGCTCGGCCCCGATCGGCGACAAATCGCTCAAGATGATGACGGCGCAGGCAGTAACAATGCCCGAATTACAGTCAGGCTACCAGCAAACGGCACTTACACCTTACTGGCCAATTCCAACCAGGCCAGGCAGTCGGGAGCTTATACACTAGAACTGAAAGCCGCAGCTTCTACCCAAGCGGCCAGGGCGATTTTGCAAGAAGAAGGTACTTTAGCCCCAGGAGCTCAGGTACTACCCTCGGACAACAGTCTGTATCGAGAGTATACTTTTGAAGGTCGATCGGGTCAGTCGGTGGATATTTCCCTCGAAAGTAAAGAGTTCGATCCCTATGTGGCTCTGTTTGGCCCTAATGGTCGATTAGTAGCAGAAAATGATGATGAGAGCGATGCGACTAAAAATGCGTCTCTAAGCGTTACTTTACCAGCTACTGGTCGCTATCGCGTGATTGTCAATGCTTACGACGCTTCGGGCCGGGGGCGCTACACTCTAACAGTCCGCTAAAAGTTGAAAATTAGTAATTGGGAATTAGTTATGAGTGGGGGGGTAGGCACGGGGGCACTACCCCTACAAAGCCCTCGTTTTTTGCAGAATGAAACCGCCCTGGGGTAGGGGAGGGTTCTTCCTCCTTCTTCCTTCTGCCTGAATTTCCCCCCTAGGGGGGGCAGGGGGGGGTTCTTCCTCCTTCTTCCTTCTGCTTGAATTTCCCCCCTAGGGGGGGGCAGGGGGGGGTTCTTCCTCCTTCTTCCTTCTGCCT
>RDXH01000330.1 GCA_004292745.1 Oscillatoriales cyanobacterium
CCCGCATAGAGATGAATATATTCTGTGGGAGATACAATCGCCGCTATTATAGTTGTCCCCATCCCAAATAATTTGATGTTTTCGCAACCAGCTTCTTGGATGGCTTCGTGAGCTTTGTAGAAACATCCAAGCAAAAGTTCATATCGCTCTTTATGGGTTTCTGGTAAAGGTGTTTCCAGCAACTCTCGAAAGGTATCTATGGCGATTTTCGATGCTATTTCGCCTCCCCTGTGTCCCCCCATACCGTCGGCGACTACAGCCAGCATAGTTGATGTTTCTGGACACCATAATTCTAGTAGATGATTGTCTTCATTGTTGGGGCGAACTTTGCCGGGGTCAGTTTTGCTAGCAAACACTAATTCTATTTTGGATTTTAAATTATCCATCAGCTATTACCTCTAGTTCAATATTGCCGAGTTTTATGATATCACCAGTTTTGAGAATTTCAGGACTTGACGGTTGCCTCGGTGCTGTGGTAAGGAGTTTTTTCCCATTGACAAAAGTACCGTTTGTACTGTCTAAATCAATAATTTGCAACTTACCTTCCACCCATTCAATCACTGCATGATGGCGAGATATAGCAGATTTGTTGTCGATTTTGCATTCAGTTAAATCAATGTCTGCTATACTCATGGGAGCATCGCTGCGACCGATGATGGCTCGGATTTGATTCAGGGGAAATTTCTGGTTGGCGCTGCTGCTATTGCGTACCAATAGTTTAGCATTGTCTGGTGTCAGTCGTCCTTGATAAATTGGATCGGACCCAAAGCCACTACTCATTCTTTACCTCCCAAGTCTCGTGAATCTCTCAGCAATTTGGTGGTTCTGTTGGGGTCTAATTTGCCGCTTTTTTCCAGGTCATCTAGCTGCTGATCTAGTTGATTGACCATATCAGTTTTTCCGGCTTCCTCGGCATCATATCTAGCTTTTTCTAGTAGTTCTTTTTGTTCATTGGGATTTTCTGTGCCACTCAATTCTTTGATTGTGAGGTTAATCATCCAGCAATAATAGTCCTTCTTGATTTCCTCGTTTACTTTGTTTTGTTTTTGTAATTCAGGATAACTTGTAGTATAATTAATACCAGCTTTTGCTCTCACGGGATTGGTCATTCCCTTGGCTGTGAGTTCTACAGAAATTACGTCTTTGTTACCTGTAGGTTCGTCAAATCCTCCTAGGGGAATTTCGAGTTCGATTAATAAATCCGTGGGGGAGTTGGCGGCTATGGCACCGATGGTTAATTGATTCTTCGCTGTTTCTTCTAGGGGCAAATATTCGGGGCGGTAACGACAAAAGCCTTTGACTTTAACGCCGTTGCTAGGTATTAGCTGGATGACGGTGTTTTCGGTGGCCATCGCCTGACATTCTGTGAGTCTTTTTTGGAGTTGGGGTTCCAGGCTGGCTGGAGTATCTGCAAATATAAATGAGCCTCGCCCTTTGTCGCTTAAATCTGTCAATAATGCTGTATTAAAATTATTAGCATTTCCCAATCCGACGGTGTTGAGAATTATACCTAGGTTGGCTAGTTGTTGGGATTTATCGATCAAAACCCCCGTATCATCTAAAATCCTTCCTTGGGATGTGGTAGCATGGCCGTCAGTAATCAAGATTCCCACCCGCGCGACTCCGGCTTCTGGGGGTAAGGCGTTTAGTATCCAATCTAAGGCTAAACCGGTGAGGGTAACACCTCCTGCTGTCAGTTGGGAAATGGCGGTATTGGCGGGTTGAAGGGCGGCGGCACCACCGGGTAAAGATTGGAGCAATGGTGTTACACTGGTGGAGAAGCCGGCTAAGGAAAGCCGATCGCGATCGCGCAATTGAGCCACAACAGCCCGACAAGCTTCCTGAGCCCGTTGCAGATTTTCTCCTCCCATTGATTGGCTGGTATCAAGGGCGATCGCAATTCGCAAAGGTAAACCGGGCCCACCGGATTGGGGACGAATTCGCACTCGCAAGATGTGTTTTGTGTTTTTGGCTTTGATTTTAGCTGGTAGATCCCAGTCAAGTTCTAGATTGAACATGATGTTATTTTTGATCTAAAATTGTATCGGGTTTGTTAATTATTCTACATTAATTTAAATACTGTAGGTTGGGTTGAGGAACGAAACCCAACATTTTTTGATTGAATGTTGGGTTTCGCGAAAGCTCTACCCAACCTACGGGATAACTACTGTCTGGCTTATTTGTGATTTTACATTAAGTTAGATACTGTAGGTTGGGTTGAGGCACGAAACCCAACACTCTTTGATTTTAGCGGTTCCTGGAGTCATCAGATTCAGAAACCCAAAACTCCAATATTCGTAGGGGCGGGTTCACCAACAGTATACAACAATGACCAACAATTCAAATAAACCCGCCCCCACCCCATTTAAATATTCGTAGGGGCGGGTTCACCAACAATATACAACAATGACCAACAATTCAAATAAACCCGCCCCCACCCCACGGTAAAGATTAATGTACATTGAGATTGTTGGTGGGGTTGGGCGGGTTTATGGAATTTTGGGTTTTCCATCTATATGGTTGGTGAACCCGCCCCTACAAATTGCATCTATAATTATACAAAAGATGGAGCCATCGCCAGCAATTCCTCAACTGAGAAAGGTGGCGATTGAGGAATTGCTGCTTCCGCATCCATGAGTTCTTTCATTTTCTCAAAAATCAACAGAGTTTCTGATTCTCCATCAGTTAGTTGATCGTAAAAATTAGGGATAGAAAACCAGTGTTCAAAAGCAATCTCTAACAAACCATTAGTGGCTAATTGCACTTGCCAATACCGAGAATATCGGCCATCCACAATCTCAAATAACGGGGCTGGATTGTGTATGGGATAATAAGTATACCGCTCATCGCAAATATAGTAGGATAAATTGCCTTGCCATTGGGAGATAGCATAGACAATATACTCTTTACCTACTATCAGTTTGAATTCAGTTTCTGTGGTGATATCTAACGGTGGATTTAGGTAGTTTTCTGGTAGTTCGGTTCCTTTGTTGGCAATGCAGCGAATTTTCATAGTATATTAACCTCACTGGTTTTTCGGTGCTATTTTGGGGTATGTACGTTTGATTTTGTACTCTACATTTTGGAGAGTGCGGGCATTTCTATACCAATGGATTTCAACGATAGCTCCCTCGATAATCGCGCTTTGGTTACTAGCCATTTTATACCAATCTTCAGGCTGACCGCCATAGTTGGCAACCAATCTGGGAGCATCTCCTAGGGGTCTGCTGGAGCCACCTTGAATCATGATGGCGGGTTGATTTTTAGCATCTTGGAGCAGTATTTGCTCTTGTAAATTATTGGGGATATCATCGGGAATTGCACCTCTGATCATATTGCTGTTACAAACTATAAAAACTAGGCTAAATTAAAATTATACAATCAATCGGTGGTTTCTTCACGGTGATGCCAAATAATTGGAAAAACCCCACCGCAAATTTCAAGATGTGTAGGGGCGGGTTCACCAACAGTATACAACAATGACCAACAATTCAAATAAACCCGCCCCCGCCCCACCAACAATCCAGATAATTAGAAAACCCAACCACCCATTTCAAGATTCGTAGGGGCGGGTTCACCAACCATATACAACAATAACCAACAATCTAGATAAACCCGCCCCCACCCCATTTCAAGATTCGTAGGGGCGGGTTCACCAACAATATACAACAATAACCAACAATTCAAATAAACCCGCCCCCACCCCACGGTAAATATGAATGTACATTAAGATTATTGGTGGGGTTGGGGCGGGTTTTGGGAATTTTGGGTTTTCCATCTATATGGTTGGTGAACCCGCCCCTACAAGATGGCTAGATTTGATTCAAAAACCCCCATTATTGTAAAAAAAAATCGAGCCGCAAGCGGCAAAAAGGGTAAAGAATTAAGAGCGCAAAGCGCAAGAGGGAAAAAGAGTAGAGAAAATGAAGAGTCCTCGCGGGAGACTACAGCACAGAACCAAAAACCGGAGACTACGCAGAAGCCAGAGCACCGATGTACGAGTCACGAGAGCCCGCCGAATTCCTGCAACGACCAGCACTACGGCAATTGACCGCAAAGTTGATCCAGGGGCCGCCACGCAGCACTCGGTTATTATCCGTTCCAGTTTCCCAAGAACTTCCGTCAGCCGGTGCCTTACTATAATTATCGTGCCATTTATCGCTGCACCATTCCCAAACATTGCCGTGCATATCGTACAATCCAAACGCATTAGGTGGAAAACTCCCCACATCTGTTGTTTCTTGGCGGTAAAGTCCTTTGGAGGCCTTGGCGTAGGGGTAGTTTCCGTTGTAGTTAACTAATTCTGGGGTAATAGTTTCCCCAAAATGGAATGGGGTGGTTGTATGAGCTCGACAGGCGTATTCCCATTCCGCTTCACTCAGCAAGCGATATTTCTTTCCGGTTGTTTGCGAGAGTTTCTTACAGAATTCGACAGCATCATCCCACGATACATTTTCCACAGGACGTTTTTCACCTTTGAACTTCGATGGGTTGTTTCCCATGACGGCTTCCCACTGTGCTTGGGTGATGGCGTATTTCCCTGCAAAAAATGTCGGTACTGTGACTCGATGCTGGGGACTTTGACTATCATGTCTACCTTGTTCGTTGTCGGGGGAACCCATCATAAATGTGCCGCCGGGAATCTGTACCATTTCTAAGTTGACTCCGCGCCCTAGGTTTTCACTAAAGTATTCAGCTTGTCGCTGTTCTGTTTTGATGGTTTGTCCCTTGTTGTTGACTGTGATTACTTGGAATGATAGTCTCTGAACCCTGAGCGTAGTCGAAGGGGAAGGCTGAACTACCGGGTTTGCAGGAATTGGCCTTGAGCGAAACAGCGCACTGAGCGTAGTCCAAGGGGAAGGCTCAACTACCGGGTTTCGACTTCGCTCAACCACCGGGGGCTCAACTACCGGGTTTCGACTTCGCTCAACCACCGGGGGTGCTAATGTTGTCAATACTTGTTCCGCTGTCCATCTATTTTCTCGCTCTTTTTTCAAACATCCCCTGACTATGGCTGTGAAGGGTTCTGGTATTTTTGACCAGTCTATTTCTGGCTCTTCTTCCATAATCTTTTTCATTAACTGCGCTTCTGTATCTGCTGTGAATGGCGCGATTCCTGTCAGGATTTCTGCTGTCATTATTCCCAAGGACCACATATCCCAACCTGTTGCGACTACTCCGTCGTAGGCTTCCGGGGGAACGTATAAGGCTGTACCTCTTCTATCGCTGGTTCTAGCTGAGTTTTTGACGCTGATTTCTCGCAGCAATCCGAAGTCTGATAGTTTCCATTTATCCGCTGCGTATAGCAGGTTGGCTGGTTTGATGTCTCGGTGTACTTTTCGGGGATTTGATTGATGTAGGTAGTTTAATGCTGCTGCTGTTGCTTTGACTATTTCTATCGCTTCTGCTGGGGAGATTTTCCCGGTTTTTCGTTGTTTTTCTAGGGTGGTTTCGGCGATTTCCATGACTATGAATAAATATTCGTCTTCTTTGACTTCGCATTCGCCTGATGTGTAGCTGCAGATTAGGTTTTCGTGGTGAATATTTACTGCTGCTTGTAGTTCGGTTAGTTGTTTTTCGGCTTTGGTTTCATCTTCTTCTGGGGCGATTAGTTTGATTGCTACTTCTCTGATTAGTCGGTTTCTGGTTACTTCATCTGCTTTGTATACGGCTCCATATCCTCCACATCCTAGGAATTCTTGGAGGTGGTATTGGTTATTGATTTTTTGGCCTTGTAGTTTTCTCCAGTGTTTTTCTGGGTACATGATTTTATTGGGTGTTGGTGGTTGTTACTTGGGCTCAGAAACCGGGTTTTTCCGAAATTTTTGGTTGAACTCTTGCTCCCCCCCCCTTAGCAAGGGGGGCTGTAACTCTTGCTCCCCCCCTTAGCAAGGGGGGGCTGGGGGGGGTAAAAGAGTTGATGCAATAAACGATTAAATCTCATCTACATTTCTAACTCTTGCTCCCCCCCTTAGCAAGGGAGGACTGTAACTCTTGCTCCCCCCCTTAGCAAGGGAGGACTGTAACTCTTGC
>RDXH01000062.1 GCA_004292745.1 Oscillatoriales cyanobacterium
ACAGTACCGTAGCGGCGTAAATCCAAATACCACCACAATTCCTCCTTATTCATACCCTGCGCTTCCATGCGTTTCTCCAACACATCCAGCCGTTCTTCCCGCTGGGAACCACCGATGATTTCGCCCAGTTTAGGAGCCAGAATATCCATGGCTCGCACGGTTTTTTCATCATCATTTAACCGCATATAAAATGCTTTAATTCCCACGGGATAATCGGTGACAATTGTGGGCTTTTGAAACAATTCCTCAGCCAAATAACGCTCGTGTTCCGACTGCAAATCCAAACCCCACTTGACGGGAAAATCAAACTTTTTGTCTGCTTTCTCCAAAAGTGCGATCGCCTCGGTGTAGGTAATCCGCTCGAACTGATTATTAATGATATTTTCCGCAGTAGCCAGAACCGTCTTGTCAATGCGATCGTTGAAAAACTCCATATCTTCCGGGCAACGATCCAACACGTATTTAAAAATATACTTTAAAAACGCCTCAGCCAAATCCATATCACCCTGCAAATCGCAAAAAGCCATCTCCGGTTCAATCATCCAAAACTCAGCCAAATGCCGCGAAGTATTAGAATTTTCCGCTCTAAAAGTCGGGCCAAAAGTGTAAACATTGCCGAAAGCCATCGCCATAATTTCCGCTTCCAACTGACCACTTACTGTCAGATAAGCACGTTTTCCAAAAAAATCTTTAGCATAATCAACCTCTTGAGAATCAGTGCGCGGGATATTTTTCAAATCAAAGTTAGTAACAGCAAACATTTCCCCCGCACCTTCACAGTCGCTAGCAGCAATAATGGGAGTATGCACCCACAAAAAACCCCGTTCTTGGAAAAATTGGTGTATCGCTGCGGAACAAGCATTGCGAACCCGAAACACAGCACCATGGGTATTAGTACGAGGCCGCAAATGGGCGATCGTTCGCAAAAACTCCAAAGAATGCCGCTTCTTTTGCAGCGGATAACTTTGGGGATCGGAATCTCCATAAACTTCAACTTGAGACGCTTTTAACTCAATGCGCTGTCCCTTTGCTGGAGATGCTACCAACACCCCCGACACTTCCACAGATGCACCTGTATTTAATTGTTTCAGTACATTCTCAAAATCTGGCAAATCAGCATTTATAACTACTTGTAAATTAGCCATAGCCGAACCATCATTGACTTCCACAAACGCAAATTCTTTCAATTCCCGCTTAGTGCGAACCCAGCCTTGAACAGTGACAGTTTCATCAGGTTCCCCAGCCCGCAAAATAGCAGCAATTCGTTGATTTGTCATATCCACTCCCGTTTATTTAATATTTTGCACCATATTTCTCTGTTTTCTCTTCCTCTGCGCCCTCTGCGCCCTCTGCGGTAAAAAAAAATCAAAAACTATCCCGCATAGGATTTCAAAATCCAACCTAGCAAAATACCAAGTCCCCCAAAACGAACTGCTTGCCAAAAAGGTTGTTTTATGCTAGCCCAGGAAAACAGACTGCTTTCTAAATTTAACTCGATCGCTTCTAATTCTTGCTCAATTTCCCGCAATTCTTTCTTCAGTTGCGGTAAACGATTTTGGCGCTGTTGCTGGTGGATTGCTTCGCGCCGATGCCCCAGTTCGGCTTGGCGCTGGCGATCGACCTGAATTTGAGTGTAACGTTCTTTGACTGCTGCGAGCGATCGCTCCACCGTTGAGAGGGCTTGAACAAACTCGCTGTCATCATCTCCTGGTGTCTCTGGATTAAACTCTGACGGCTGTTGAGGCATTGTGATACGCAAATCTGACAATAATTAAAATTTAGTTGTTATTATGTGCAGTATATTTTTTAAATTCAGGAACTGTAGCCAAATCGCTATGATTACCAACTATGCTTGAAACTACACAAACGCCTAAAACTGTCAACCTCAACGAGCTTACCACAGTAGAACTAGCCCAAGCTCTTGCCGCCCGCCTCGCCATCTCCGAAAAAGATTGGCATCGTCTCAAGAATAACCGTCCTGCTCGCGCCGCTGAGCAAGCTGGGGCTGCTTTGGTCTTTTTGCTCAAAAATCAGCCAGAAGAAGCCCTCCCTCGCTTGAATCAGGCCGCAGGATGGCTAGATCGATCGATCTCTGCTCCTCCTTGCCCCACCCACGGACACGGAAAATAGTTATGCAGTTTTGATCGAAACTAGGGAAACTCAAAACCCTCTGGTTTTAGATGCCCGACTTGTGGAAGAAGTCCGGCATCTAGGTGTGATATTTTGTTAGTGGGAGTGACTTATGCACAACAAGTAGACCGATCGAGATGTACGATCGGTCGATTCGGCAACCAGACAACTCTCCGGTTGTGACTGATGTTGACAATTCTGCCAAATATGTAGTAGTTTTACCGCCAGCGAGGTAGGCTTGAGGAACTGGGAACTTGTTTGCATACCCTTAACTCTGTACCCTGAGAATTCCACTCCACGCGATCGAATATCTGGTAAAGAATAAACAACCCCCTGCCGCATTCATTTTCAACGTCAGGGAGTTCACAGTTATCTGCAACATCGCTATCGCAATCATCTGTATAAAGGTTGCAATTGCAAGGGGCTTGAAACCCCGTTCCCTCGTCTGATATCACCCACCAATATTGATTTTGTACGATGGAAAAACGGACTCCAACAGTTTTACTGGGGTCCAATTTGTTTCCATGTTTAGCAGCATTTACCAAAGCTTCTTGAAGCCCTAACCGTAATTCCGCTTGCCAGTGAACCGGAACCTCTGCTAGGAGCAGATCCAAAACAGGACAAAGGTATAGAGTAGAAGCGAAGCTAATCGTAATCCAATTGCGCCCTACTGGACGGGCTGAGATAGCAATCACTCAGAAAACTCCCTAACTTTCAGGTGAATAATTTTCACACCCTGCATAGTTGGCTCCCCTAGTATTAACAATGCCGATCGATTGAGCGCCACAGCTCTATCTATATTTTAGAGTATCAAAACCCTGGATCAAAGCAAAGATCCTCACAAAATATTTTGCGACTCTCACAATAGGACTTTTTGCTCACTCAGCCACCCTGTCAGCGGAGTTCACCAAGGTCTCATTCCCAAAAACCTCAACTTGCCAATCTCCCAGATCCCCAATATCAATCAGTACAAAACCTACTTTAATCCCTCGATCCCTGCTCATAAATCGCGGAGTGCTAGCTCTGGTTTGGTAGGTATTTACCATAAGTTACCATTGTCAAACTCTTTTGATACAATAATTAATGTAAATAATCAATTTATTTACTTTCCACATATAAAAACCAAAATCTAGGCTTGGGCCTGGGCGGAGTTCTCGCTCCTGGATGTGATACTCGTGCTCTACCCAATATTACGGATAACTATGCTCCGTAAATCCTGTATTTTTTTACATGAGGTAAACAAACCCAGCCATAACTGCCACCCCCGTACCGGGCGCTACTGGCCGCCGTGGTTCATTTTGTTTTTTTATGTAGGTAATATAGTGTTTTTACGTAAGTATTAAGGGAGGTTCTGGGCTGGCGATCGCGCGTGGGACTAAAGGCGATCGACAGTTAATGAATCAGAATCCAAGTTTATATCTATAATTTAAAATTAGAATTAAAAAATTATAAAAACTATAAAAACTAGATAAATCAACCAAAACACAAGTAAATGCCATGTCACAGAAATACGTAAAATTAGATGCCGAGGCTTATGAGTCCCTCACAAGAGAGCTCGCAACCCTGAAAGGGCGGCTGGCGGAACTAGAACTGGCAGATAAACAAGAGTCCGCTAGAGTGGCCAAACAAAAAGCACTGTTTGCCGTAGTCACCAAAATTCGCGAGTCTCTAGATTTAGATATTATTTTAAAATCAACCGCTACAGAAGTACGGCAACTGCTGAATGCCGATCGAGTGGGAATGTTTCAGTTTGACCCCAATTCAGGATTTGACGACGGGGAATTTGTCTCAGAAGACGTGCTGCCGGAGTTTGACTCCGCCAAAGCCATCAAGGTACACGATCGTTGTTTTGGAACACAATACGCAGTCAACTATCAACAAGGAAAAATTCAGGCAGTTACTGATATTTACAACGCCGGATTGAGCGAGTGCCATATTGCGATTCTTTCCAGATTTCAAGTGAAAGCCAACCTAATTGTACCTTTAATTAAAGGCAATCAACTATGGGGATTAATCTGCATTCACCAATGTCGTAGTCCACGCCAGTGGCAGGAAGATGAAATTGAGTTTGTTACTCAAATTTCAGTTCATTTGGGAGTAGCAATACAGCAAGCAGAACTTTTAGAAAAAGCTGAAAGGCGGTCCACAGCACTCCAGACAACTCTTGAGGTACAATTGCAAAAACGGACTGAAGAATTAGTTAAGGAAGCAGAGCGAGAACGAGCCATAACTCGCATGATTGACAAGATTCGCCAAACCTTAGAGATCGAAATAATTTTCCAGACAGCAGCCACAGAGGTGCAAAAACTGTTGAATGTCGATCGCATTGCTATTTATCAATTTCGTGAAGACTATTTCGGTGACTTTATCTTTGAATCAGAATCTGGGGAATGGCCGAAATTGGTAGGCAGTGGTTGGGAAGACCCTTACTTAAACGAACACAAAGGAGGCAGATTCCGCAATGCCGAAATCTTTATCGCTGACGATATCTACAACGCCGGTCAGAGTGAGTGCCACATCGAAGCTTTAGAATATTTTGGTGTTAAATCCTGTGCCGTAGTTGCAATTTTTAAAGGAGAAAAACTTTGGGGACTGCTGAGTGCATTTCAACACAGTGGTCCCCGACATTGGGAAGAAAATGAAGTCAAATTACTGACTCAAATTGCTACCCATTTGGGAGTGGCATTGCAGCAGTTAGAATACCTCGAACAAATTCAATTTCAAGCTAAACAGCAGGCAAAAGCAGCCGAACAGGAGCGGACTTTAGCCAGAGTAATTGAAAGGATTCGTCAAACCCTAAACATTGACAAAATTTTCAGTGCTACTACTCAAGAAGTTCGCCAAATCCTCAACTGCGATCGCGTAGCAGTTTACCGTTTCTTTCCTGACTGGAGTGGCGAATTTGTCTCGGAGTCCGTAGCCGAAGGCTGGATATCTTTAGTAACTGAAAAAATTAAAACCGTCTGGCAAGATGAATACTTGCAAAATACTCAGGGAGGTAGGTATCGCAATCAGGAGATTTTTGTAGTAAATGACATTTACAAAATTGGCCACTCTGAGTGTCACCTAGAAATTCTAGAGCAAATTGAAGCCAAAGCATATTGTGTGGCCCCAGTTTTTGTAGGTAAAAATCTCTGGGGTTTGCTAGCAGCTTATCAAAACTCAACTTCTCGTGAGTGGGAACCTGGAGAAGTCAGGTTGCTGACTCAGATTGGCAGTCAATTGGGAGTAGCCATGCACCAAGCAGAATTGCTAGATCAAACTAAAAAGCAGTCCTGGGAATTGCAGACAACGTTGGCAGATTTGAATGCCATTGTTGACAACTTGGCTGACGGATTATTAGTCACAGATATAGAGGGTAAAATTACGAGGTTTAACCCAGCTCTCCTCGCGCTGTTTGAATTAAAAGATGTGGAGTTGAAAGGCAAAAAAGTCTCTGATATTTTTGCTAAAAACTTGGCAAAGCTGGCTGATGAAGCGGAACGCAATGAGGGAGAAATTGTGACCCTTGAGGTGGAACTGGGCAATAACCGAATCGGTCAAGCTTTGGCAACCAATATTCTCAAAGAAGCTGTGAACGATGAAGTAGATCACTCCCTTGGTTCGGTTATTTTGATTAGGGATGTCACCGTTGAACGAGAAGTTGACCGGATGAAAACTGACTTTTTGGCTACAGTTTCTCACGAACTGCGGACACCTCTAACCTCTGTGTTGGGTTTTGCTTCAATCATCAAAGAAAAACTAGAAGATGTGATTTTTCCGGCCATACCTATCGAAGACAAAAAAACCCAAAAAGCTTTGCACAAAGTGGGAGATAATATCAATATTATTGTCTCAGAAGCTGAGCGACTCACCTCTTTGATTAATGATGTTTTGGATATTGCGAAGATGGAGGCGGGCAGAGTAGATTGGCAGTTGCAACCAACCGATCCAGTGCAAATATTGAAACAGGCGATCGCCGCTACTTCATCTTTATTAGAAAAAAATAATTTGAAATTGATTAAGGATTTTAAGCCTGGACTTCACCAGGTATTAGTTGACCGCGATCGCATGGTTCAAGTATCTATCAATTTGCTCTCCAATGCCGTAAAATTCACCCAATCAGGTTCCGTTACTTGCAAGGCAAGAGTAGAAAACGACGAGATAGTTATTAGTATTATAGATACTGGCATAGGTATTGCACCAGAAGACCAAAGCAAAGTTTTTGAAAGATTTAAACAAGTGGGAGATATCCTGACCCAAAAGCCAAAAGGCACAGGCTTGGGACTACCAATTTCCAAACAAATTATTGAACATCACGGCGGTAGAATTTGGCTAGAAAGTGAAGTGGGTCGCGGCAGCACTTTTTCCTTTAGCATACCCATCGTAAAAAATGTTCAACCAGTAGAGAAATGGGAAAATTTCAATGATTTAATTTCAGAATTAAAACATCAGGTTGTCAGCAGAACTGCGACAAATACTAAAGATATCAAGCAGATTCTCGTTGTTGACGACGAGCCTAACATCCGGGAACTGCTCCGACAGTCACTGGAAGAAGAAGGGTATGAAGTTACGGAAGCATTTAATGGCATCGATGCTATTTCTAAAGCAAAATCTTTAAAACCTGATCTGATTATTTTAGATATAATGATGCCACATATAGATGGTTTTGATGTCGCTGCTGTTCTCAAACATGACCCCCAGACTATGGGTATTCCCATTGTCATAGTTTCTTTGATTCACGATCTGGAAAGGGGCGCTCGCTTGGGGATAGACAGCTATTTTACCAAACCTATTAACATAGGAAGATTATTGAGAGAAATTGGCTTGCTCCTAAATCCAACTATGTCTAACAAGACTGTATTGGTGGTAGATCGCAATCCTTCAAATCTGAAAACAGTCTCGGATGCTTTGGTGTTTCAAGGATATAATGTCATCAAAGCCTATAATGCTGAAGAATGTCTGAATCTAGCTATATCAAGGAAGCCAAATTTGATTATTATTGATGAAGTATTATCTCAAGAAAAAGAACTTGTCAAAACTTTGCGCCTGACTGATGGCTTGGAAAATATTGCCTTAATTTTTATGGGAAATATGGCAGTAAATAACATACCTAAAAAAGTAGAGCAGTCAAACAACAACACCTAGAAATCTTAAAGAATTCTGAAAAATTTGGATTTACTACATAAATCTAGCTTCTGAACATCCTTAAATTTCCCGATTGAATCTGAACAACTTACTGAAAAATATTGAGGAAAAATGGCAGTTAAAAAAGTTTTAATTGTAGATGATGAACCGAACATTTTGATTTTGATGGAGCAGGCTCTGGAAAAATTGGAAGATGAGGATGACGTAGAATTAATCACGGCTAAAAATGGACTGGAAGCACTGGAACTGATCCAGGAAGAAAAGCCTGATTTAGTTTTTCTGGATGTCATGATGCCGAAAATGAGCGGACTAGAAGTATGCAACACTGTTAAAAACGAGCTAAAAATGGATGATGTTTATATTATTATGTTGACAGCCAAGGGACAAGAATATGATAAACAAAGTGGTATGGCTGTGGGGGCAAATCTTTACATGACTAAACCTTTCCGCCCGAAAGAAGTCCTGCAAAAAGCTAGAGAAGTTCTCGGTTTGACTTGACACCCTTTCAGATATCTGCAATATAGCTCTGCCTTTATTAATTATTTTTGGGAGAGCTAGTGACTGATTTGAAAATAACTCGCGAGAGTATACTCATAACTAAATAGCAAAATTAATGGTTCGTATTAATCTGAAAAAATTGATTTCTAAAAAAGATTTTCAGGCAGTTATTAAGGGTGCTATTTCTGCTCTAGATGCTCCGATCGCAATTCGTAATATTGAGGGAGTTATTTTATTGGGCCAAGACAGTCATCCATGCTTATACAAATATCCTGTGGTGCTAGCCGATGAAGTAATTGGTTATGTCACAGGCTCTCAAAAAGCAAAATTCATTGCTGATTTGATTGGCTATGCTGCTCAAGCTGATTCGGATACAAGAACTTTGGCTATGGATACTTTGGAAAAGTACGAAGAAGTGAATTTTTTGTATGATTTTTCTAGTAAAATTTCAAGTTGTTTAGGAGTCTCTGAAGTCACTGATTTAGTGGTAACAGAAGCCAAAAAATTGATTGACGCTAGCAATATTTCGCTGATGTTAGTTAATCCTAAAAGTGGAAAATTAGAGGTGATTTCAGCCAGGGGAAAAAAGTATAATAGCAAAACAAAAATTGGACCCAATGTGGGGATAGCAGGTCACATTCTCGTTTCGGGAAAAGCGGAAATAGTCAATGATGTGCTTTCCGATCCCAGATATGTTGGGGGAAACAACAATCTGCGTTCTCTGATTTGCGCTCCTTTAACTACACAAAATGGCACGATTGGTGTCATCAATGTTAGCAATAATCAACTGGTTAACTATACAGCACAGGATTTAAAACTGTTGACTGCTTTGGCTTCTCAAGCAGCAGCGGCGATCGAGAATGCGCTATTGCATGAAAGTAAATTGAAGGAAGAACGGATCAAGAATAATTTGGAAAGATATCTTTCTCCCCACGTTGTCCAAGCAGTTATCGAAGCTAAAGGAGAAATTTCTCTGAGTCCAACTAAGCGCAATATCACGGTGCTTTTTTCGGATATTAGAGATTTTACTACCAAGTGTGAAGAACTTCCGGCTGAAAAAATAGTGCTATATTTAAATGAATATTTCACCCAGATGGTAGAGGTGATTTTTAGTAAACAAGGTACGGTAAATAAGTTTGTAGGAGATATGATTGTGGCAATGTTTGGGGCTCCTTCAGAAGTTGCCGAACGAGAACGGAAAGCGATCGAAACTGCGATCGATATGCAGCGTCGGATTGAAGAAATTTCGATTCCTTGGATTAGGGATAACTTTCTCACAGGTATTGGTATTAGTGCGGGTGAGGTGGTTGTGGGAAATATTGGTTCGCCGCAGCACATGGATTATACTGCTATCGGGGATGAGGTGAATATTGCCTCTAGGTTGCAGTCCATTGCTAAGGGGAAACAAATTTTGGTTAGCGATAGTGTGTATAGCGCTACTAAAGATATGTTTGAGTTTAAAGAGATGGGTCAAGTGATAGTTAAAGGTAAGAAGAAAGCTGTAAAAACTTTTGAGGTGATTTATCAAAAATGAAGTAAATATAGCAATCCTTGCAGGAGTCACAAATTTTTAACCCCACCCCAACTCTCCCCGAACTCGCTCTGAGGGAGTAAGAAGTTCACAAATGATTTAGGATTGCTATAGGAATCAGAAAAGAGGTCATTAAATATAGTTGGGCGATTTTGGCGGTTTATTTGTTAAGCTAGAAATTGCACTCTGTCAATAAACCTTAGATTTATGCACAGGTTATTAACTGGGAAACTGCGGGTAGAACATTTAACCATACCGATCGCCAATCTGCCAGCAAATCTATCGGGTACTAAACTGGTACAACTGACTGATTTTCACTATGACGGGGTGCGGCTTTCGGAAGGTTTACTATTCGAGGCGATCGCAGCAGCAAATGAAGCGGAAGCAGACTTGATTTTCTTAACCGGAGATTTTATCACTCTGGAAACCGCCCCGATTCACGACTTAGTGCAACGATTGAAAAATTTGCAAAGTCGCAGGGGCATTTATGCTGTCTTAGGCAATCACGACCACTATTGGCCGGGGGGTAAAATAGAAGTTACTAATGCTTTAAATAACGCGGGAATTCGGGTTTTGTACAATGAAGCTACCTATCCTTTGGGGGAAAATTTAGCTTTAATTGGGTTTGCAGATTTTTGGTCTGGGGATTTTAAACCTGAACCTGTAATGACATCAGTTGATATATCTATCCCTCGGATTGTCTTGTCTCACAATCCTGATACTGCTGAAAAGCTGCAAGGATACCGGATTGATTTGCAGTTTTCGGGACACACCCACGGTGGTCAAATAGTGATTCCCGGTATTGGGCCTGTGTATGCTTGGCTAAAAAAAATTAGCTCTGCTATTCCTCAATGGGTACGCAATTGGATGCCTTTTTTCTCCATTGACGAGCGAGTAGTTAGTCACTGGGAATGGGCCAGTGGTTTACATCGGGTGGGGAATAATTTACTATACGTGAATCGCGGTTTGGGAACCTATGCACCGGGAAGGCTATTTTGTCCGCCGGAAGTGACAGTAATTACTTTAATTTGTGAATGAGTAAGAGGGGCAAGAACGGAGAAATTGCCCCTAAGAAATACCCGACATATATTGAGCCTGTTTCTAATTTCTATTAACCCTGTTTTTAACTTCCTTCCCCAAACCGATAACCTCTGCCATAGACTGTGTGAATCAGCACTGATTCGCGAGGGGCTTCTATTTTGCGGCGTAGTAGGCGAATTTGAGCAGCTAATACATTGCTGCTGGGTTTTTCTGCTTCATGCCACAAATATTGGTGAATTTGTTCATGGGTCAGCAATTGACCGGGATGGCGCATTAAATATTCTAACAACTGACATTCTTTTTCAGATAAGTCAATGGTGCGATCGCCCCGATAAGCCAATTGATTGTCGTAGTCTAGTTGCAAATCACCAACTTGTAGCCTTCCCACACCCACCTCAGCATCAAAAGTGGGAGGTCGCCGCAATAAGGCCCGGACTCTGGCTAGGAGTTCTCGCAATTCAAAAGGTTTTACCAGATAGTCGTCTGCACCGGCATCCAATCCTTGTACCCGGTCATCTAGGGTATCTTTGGCGGTGAGAAAGAGGACTGGTGTATTCCGTCCTTGCGATCGCAATTGTTGACAAATTGCCAATCCTGTTTTCTGAGGCAACATCCAATCCAAAATTAGCAAATCATAATTGCCCTGAATTGCTAAATTGTTGCCCGTTGCGCCATCAAAAGCCACATCAACCCTGTAACCCTCGCGGGTTAAAACTCGACTCAAGGGGTCAGTTAACTCAACTTCATCATCAACTAAAAGAATCCGCATTCTGATTTTAGATTTTAGATTGGAACAATTTGTGCTATTGTAGTCTAGGAAAAAGTCCTTTCCCTCTCTAGGCTCAAGCCACACTTGTTTCCCCCTTACCGAGTATTTTTATGATTACCGTAGCACTTCCCAAAGGTGGACTGTTAGCAGACAGCATTCGACTGTTTAAAGCTGTTGGATTAGACTTCAGTGCTTTTTTGGATTCATCTAACCGCCAGCTTCAAATTTATGACCCAACCGGAACTGCAAAAGCTTTGCTAGTCAGAACCCATGATGTGCCGGTTTATGTGGAATATGGTCAAGCGGATTTGGGGATTTCCGGCTATGATGTTTTGCGGGAAAAACAGCCAAAAGTTGCCAGCTTAATTGATTTAAAATTTGGTGAATGTCGGCTATCTGTGGCAGTTAAAAAATCTAGTTCTTACCGCAGAAGTGTGGACTTGCCTCCTCATGGTAGAGTTGCTTCTAAGTTCGTAAACTGTGCTAGGGAATATTTTCATAATTTGAATTTACCGGTGGAAATTGTGCCGCTTTACGGTTCTGTGGAATTGGGACCGATTACGGGAATGTCGGAGGCAATTGTGGATTTGGTGGCGACGGGCAAAACTTTACAGGAAAATGGTTTGGTTGAGATTGATGTTTTGTTTCACAGTACGGCTTATTTGATTGGTCATCCTTTGAGTTACCGTTTGAATTCCGGTGGTGTGAATGAGGTGATTGGCAAAATGAGAGAGCAAGTTTTGGCTGCGGTTTGATTTAGCAGCAGGCTGAAGGCAGAAGGGCGGCGCTTTGCTGGCCCAACTGACTCAGCCAGAATGTAACGGGGAAAAAATAAGTAGAAGATCGATGTGAAGAGGGAAGAATATCGATGTGAAGAATAGCAAGCCAGTAAGCTTTTGAGCGATTTGGATCTTGCATTTAATTAGGTGGACTTACTTAGCAGTTGCAGAACTTCTATTTCTTTAAGAATTAGGGTTTTGAGATGCTGGTAATAAACCGAGTTTTTGTTGACATCTTTCTATGTAAAGATTCACGACTGTATCCACAGGGTTTTGGGCTGCTAGTTGCTGGAAATATCCCAAAGCGGCGACATATTTTCCCGCTTGCCACCCTTGAATTCCTTTGTTAAATAGTGCCTGGGTAAGCTGTTTTACCTCACAGTCAGGACTGGAAGAACTCCAAACTTCATAGATGTCAATAGCTTGCTGTTTTCCCCGTGGCGTTACTCTATCTATCCAGCGATAGTAATAATTTGTACTTGGCAACTGGTTGTCCATGACTGTTGTTTGAGAACTAGAAACAAGAGTCTCCTGAGTTTTTCCTGGCAATTGGCACTTTAATAGGAGATGTTCCTGGGAATCTGAGTGAGAATTGGTGCTGTTGACAAATTCTCTGGCATGGAGGAGGGCTTTTTCGCTAACAATAATTGTGCAGCCGTATATTTTAGTGAAGTTTTCTAAGCGAGAAGCTGTATTAACAACATCGCCAATTACGGTAGAATCCATGCGGCGATCCGAACCTAAAGTGCCAATCATGCCAATACCTGTATGAATTCCTGTACCGATATTGACGGGAGATGATAAATTGTATTTGTGGCGATCGGCATTAAATTCCTGTAAACTTTTTTGGATGGCTACGGAGGCTTCGATCGCATCTTTAGCGTTAGAATTTGGTCGATCGAAGACCGCCATAATTGCATCACCTAGGTATTTGTCTATAAAACCTCCGTGGGAACTAATGCAATCACTCATTTTAGTAAATAGAGCATTCAGCCATTCAAATGTTTCGCGTGCTTCTTGAGATTCGGCGATCGCCGTAAAGCCGCGAATGTCGCAAAATAAAATAGTCAACTCTTCTTCTGTGACATTGCCTAACTGAATAGATTCTACTCCTTGAGGAGCAATTCGTTCGAGCAACTGTTCCGGCACAAATAGGTGAAATTTTTCTGAAAGATACTCGTTAGCCTCCCAAGCAGCAGCGATTTGGCGTTTGCTTTGCTCTTTTACTTGCTGGTTGAATTCAGAAGAGACTACTTGCGATCGCATTTGGCTCAACTGCAAAATATTTTCAACTTTGGCCAACAACAAACGACTGTTAAAAGGTTTGGTTAAATAGTCATCTGCCATCATTTCTAACCCTTTAAGCCTAGAGGTATCGTCATCAAGGGCTGTTAAAAAAATTATGGGTACTGTTTGCAAAGTCGGATCTTTCCGCAGGCGATCGCACACATCAAAGCCGTTGAGCTCCGGCATCATAATATCCAGTAAAATCAAGTCTGGTGGATGGACTTTGGCCTGGGAGAGTGCTTCGTTGCCAGATACTGCGGAAAAAGTAGTGTATCCTTTCAATTGCAACAATTCTTCGAGTAAAATCAGATTAGCTGGCTCATCATCAACCAACAGAATATAGGGCGACTTATTTGACATTGAATATGATTGGTAGAGTGTGTCACCGATCGGCAAGACTGATGCCCCTGAAATCTATAAAAATAGCTGAGCTAGGTTCACTAGCATTCAACTTGAATGTCCATCAGGACTTACGCAATTGTCAATATTTCTCTACTATTGAGTCTAGCCTTTCCCGTAATAAATTGTAATATTTTTTAACTAAGAAAAGAACGGACTGTAGCGATCGCCAAATTCAGATCCAGGGGCTTGCTCAAATAATCAGAAGCCCCAGCTTCCAAACAGCGATCGCGATCCCCCGGCATCGCCATTGCAGTTACCGCAATCATCGGCACAGACTTCCACAGAGGATCTGCCTTAACTCGCCGCATCAACTCAAAGCCATCCACATCCGGCAACTGAATATCCATCAAAATCAAATCCGGCAGCAACTCCGGCGCTGCACTAGCGGCGCTAATCCGATCGAGCATCCCCGAACCATCCGCGATCATCTCTACCGCATAGCCCTCTAATTCCAGCACCTCAGAAATCAACATTTGGTTAAAAGGCTGGTCTTCGACAACCAAAATCCGCTTGCTACCAATCGGTGAAGGCATCGCAGAGGCAGAGCTAAAACCAGAGTCTAGGGGAGAAGCAGCAGATGTTGCCAACTCTTGACGCATCTCAGTCAAAGGCAGCCAAACGCGGAACAAACTTCCCCGATCGCAAATAGACTGAAAAGAAACAGTACCCCCGTGCAATTCTGCCAGTCGCTTAGTCAAAGCCAAACCCAAACCAGTACCTTCGTGGCGGCGAGTTAGGGAAGAATCCACCTGTTGAAAAGGTCGAAACAGCAAGTGCCAACGGTCTTCAGGAATACCGATACCGGAGTCTTTGACCTCAAAACAAAAATAAGGCGTGCTGGCATTTACAGGAGAACAATCAGGGCGATAGTCGCCGTTAATTTCATTGCCATAGGCGAGACGGCCACTGAGTTTAACTCGTCCCTGCTCAGGGGTAAATTTGACGGCATTGGAAAGTAAATTAATCACCATTTGTCTCACTCGCCGTTCGTCGAGCAAAACTTTAGTAATCCGGTAGTCGAGTTCTAAAGACAAAGCGATGCGTTTTTTGTCAGCCCGTGGCTGAATCATTTTCAGACAGTCCGTCGCCAGTTCGTGAACGGGAACCGGCTGTAAATTCAGCTCGGTTTTGCCAGATTCTATTTTAGAAAGGTCTAGAATATCATTGATTAGCTGCAACAAATGCTGCCCGCTTTTTTCAATCAATTCTACGTACTGGATTTGTCGGTTGCTCAACTGTCCGGCGGTTTGCCGCAGTAGCAAGTCAGAAAAGCCGAGAATGCTGTTGAGAGGTGTCCGCAATTCGTGGGACATCGACGCCAAAAACTCGGATTTCAACTGAGAAGAATACTCTAATTGTTGGTTAACTTGGCGCAAGTCTTCTTGGGCCTGGGCCCGCTCGATGGCGGCTCCCAGAGTCCGACAAGCCGCTTCGAGTACGTCTTGGTGGAGTGGGGTTTGTAGTTTTTTGACGTTGCGGGACTCCAGGGTTAGTACGCCGATAATTGTACCGTCGGTGGCGGCGATCGGGAAAATGCCCAATTGACCGATGCCTGGATGCCGAAATTGTGGCACGGCATTGGGATGTTTGGCATAATCCTCCACAAACAAAGGTTTACCAGTTGCTACTACTTCCCACAACAAACCGGTGCCGTAGGAAATACCTCTGTCGAGGAGTTCTTGCATTCCTGCGACTACGGGTTCCCCGTAACTAGCCAGAAATTGAGTGGAAATTTGGTTAGAAATCGCCGCCGCTTGGCGATCGTTTCCCTTGCCGCTAATCACCTTCACATCTCCGAAAGCTGCATTCATGGCTTCTACCAGATAGCTGAGAGCAAATCGACCTATTTCTTGCAAACTTTTGGAGTTTTGCAGCCGTTCAGTTAAACCTAACAGAAATGTCAAGCGTCTGACTTCGGCGTTCAAGCTAGCTTGAGAATTGTGGTGTACTGTAACGTCTCTAAATGTAAATAGCCGTCCGCCGCTGTTGGTAATAGTGGCGCACACTTCTAAACAAACTGCATTGGATTGCTCGAAATAAAATGATAAATTTTCATCTACAGTTTTTTCTAGTGCTTCCTGAAACTGTTCCCACTGCTGAAGTGACCAGTAACCCCGATCGACTATTTCGGCAAACAGCAGGTATGACTTGGGCTTGGTTGCCAGCCATTCTGGGGCGATTCCCCAGGTCTTGGCTAATTTTTGGTTAAACAAAACTAAGCTGTCAGAGGAGTCGAACAGAGCGATCGCATTGTCTACTTGGTCGAGAATCAGTTCTTGGTCTGCCCTCAACTGTTGCAAGTCTCTCTCCATTTTTTCTGTGTTGGTAGCTCTTAGTTTTGTCGTCATGATTTTTTAAGGATCTGGCAAAAAGTATTTTAAAATTATTTATTTAATTTGACATACTTTTCAGATTTTTGACAGTGAGGGCGATCGATCTAGTTTGTGATCTTAGACACTGGCTTTGGTTGATTAAACATCCCGCACCAACTCAAATAATAACCCGGTTTTTTCGGCAAACCGGGTCGTTCCGCGTGCTTTTTTTTACTGAAATATTCATCCACATTCAGAGCGATCGCACTTAATGTTTCTGAGGGTTTTTGGGAAAAGGAATGCCTAAATTTTCATGAAAAACAAGTTGAGTTTTATACGTCAAGCGGCGGTTAACTTGTTTGATAATTTTTTCCAAAATTCCTTGACCGGTTTTTTTAATTAAGGATTCGGACATCGATCGAATAAATTTCGGAAAGGAAACTCCCACAGCTAAATCCAGGTTCCACCCAGCAATGGTAATCAGAGGTGGTAATTGAGAGCGATCGGCACCTTGCCAATTTTTGGCAAACTCCTCCGCAGATACTTCCACCAAATTCATAGCGGAGCAAAAATTAACTTCATATCCCGGTGGCGTATAATTCGGAATCGGAATTGTTTTAATCAAATAAGTGCCTCGCGCATCAGGCGGTAGTAACTCTAAACCAATTCTCGCTTCCACGCGGTAGCCGAAAGCACCAAAACGCCCGATTAATAAATCATAGCCATTTTCTCCGATCGGCTCAACCTTCATTGGCAAAGCACACTGAGAAAACCAACTCTTATGGTTGTTCAAATGCTGCGCCACCGTAGCAGCATCAGCATACATCTCCATGGTGTCTTCAAAATGTGTACTAAACCAAATCAGTTCAACTTCCTCGGAGACATCTGCACCTCCACTCGACGGTAGCTGGAAACTCCCATCTGGGTAGCAAATTTCCTCAGAAGTCTCAACGGTTGGATATTCAGCGGAATCCTGCTTCATGGTTTGCTCTCCTGTTATAGACGATGCCGATCGATCGGGGGGATGTGGCAAGTTCGGAAACTCCCTACAATTAACAAATGGATAGTTGCTCATGGCAATAAAATTTACCCTTGTTCAGCATAACTCGACTTATGAAAGCATTTGTAGCAGGAGCCACAGGTCAAACTGGCCGCCGAATTGTCACAGAATTGGTCAAGCGCGGGATTCCGGTACGTGCTCTAGTCCGTAATTTAGAGACAGCTAGGCAAATTTTACCCCCGGAAGCTGAGTTAGTCACGGGAGATGTATTAAATGCAACTTCTCTTGCCGATGCCATCGGTGATAGTACGGTATTGCTGTGCGCCACGGGTGCAGCCCCTGGTTTTGACCCCACATTGCCCTATCGGGTGGATTTTGAGGGAACCAAAAATTTGGTGGATGCAGCTAAGGCTAAGGGAATAGAGCATTTTGTGCTGGTGACATCTCTGTGCGTCTCAAACTTTTTTCACCCCCTGAATTTGTTTTGGCTGATTCTGGTGTGGAAAAAGCAAGCTGAGGATTATTTGCAAAAAAGTGGCTTGACTTTTACCATTGTCCGACCGGGTGGTCTCAAAAATGAGGATAATTCTGATGCGATCGTCATGGAGTCAGCGGACAAACTATCAGATGGTAGCATTCCCCGCACTAAGGTAGCTCAAGTGTGCGTGGAAGCCCTATTTGAGCCGGCTTCTCGCAATAAGCTAGTGGAGATTGTGGCGAAGTCGGAGGCTCCCCAAAAGAGTTTCGAGCAGTTATTTGCCAGTGTGATGTAAAACGAGTTGGCGATCGGAGTCCTGATTTATTAAAGCAGTCGGGACTCTGGTGTGCTGAGGGGGAGGAGTCGATGGTTATGTGAACTACCAGTCATAGTTTTGCCACTGTTGTTAACCACCGAAACTTTCACCATCTGAGCGAAAACGCTAGATGCTGCCAGTGCCACCAGTGGCAAAGACAACCCAGCAGCGATCGTTAATTTGCTTAACAACTTGTTAACCATGGAGCCATCTACCTCAAGTTAGATATTTATACAAGCTTAGCTGTAGAAGCGATCGCAGACAAGTGAAATATATTGGTATTTCTTATGATATTTTGAAACAGTGATACGTTTCTAAATAGCCATGCTTACCGCCGGAATTGTCGGACTGCCTAATGTTGGCAAATCTACTTTGTTTAATGCCCTGGTTGCTAATGCCAAGGCGACTGCTGCTAATTTTCCTTTCTGTACGATCGAGCCAAATACGGGTGTCGTGGCAGTACCAGACGAACGGTTGAAGGTGCTGAGCGATATTTGCAATTCCGCGCAAACAGTGCCGACGCGGATGGAGTTTGTGGATATTGCGGGTTTGGTGAAGGGCGCGAGTCAGGGGGAAGGATTGGGAAATCAATTTTTGTCTCATATTCGGGCTGTAGATGCGATCGCCCATGTTGTCCGCTGTTTCGACAATGATGATATCATTCACGTTGCGGGTTCTGTCGATCCCCTCCGAGATATTGACATTATCAATCTCGAATTAATTCTTGCAGATTTAGCTCAAATTGAACGCAGGCTCGATCGCACTCGCAAGCTAGCCCGCAACAACAAAGAAGCTCAGGCAGAAGTAGACATCCTCGAAAAATTGGTCGCGGTTTTGAATGCGGGTAAACCAGCGCGCCAGTACAGTTTCACCCAGGAGGAAGCTGAATTAGTTAAAGGTTTGGAATTACTGACAAACAAACCAATTATCTATGCTGCAAACGTATCTGAAGATGATTTAGGAACAGGAAATAGCTATGTCGAACAAGTACGGGAAATAGCAGCTCAAGAAAATGCTAAGGTTGTGATAGTTTCGGCACAAGTTGAGTCAGAATTGGTGGAATTATCCGAGGAAGAACGCACAGATTTCCTCGAATCTCTGGGGGTGAAAGAAGGTGGCTTGAAATCTCTGATTCGAGCTACTTACGAATTATTGGGTTTGCGGACTTATTTTACTAGCGGGCCAAAGGAAACTCGCGCTTGGACAATTATCGCCGGAATGTTGGCACCGCAAGCTGCGGGAGTAATTCACTCCGATTTTGAACGGGGCTTCATCCGGGCTGAAACTGTGGCCTATCAAGATTTAGTTACCACGGGTGGGATGAATGCGGCTAAGGAAAAAGGCCTGGTTCGCAGTGAAGGTAAAGAGTATGTTGTACAAGAGGGGGATGTGCTGTTGTTCCGATTTAATGTTTAGATTGTTTAAGGAGATTGGCACATGAATATTGTTTCGTTGGCAATTGCTTGGTTGGTAACATCGGTGAGCTTTTTTATTATTTCCAAGTTGCCAATTGGGGTAGATATTGACACTTTTGGAAAAGCGATGATTTCGGCGGCGGTTTTTGGATTACTAAATGCTTTGGTGCGGCCGATTTTTTTATTGTTTACTTTTCCAGCAGTGTTGATCACTTTTGGTTTGTTTATGATTGTTATCAATGCTGCTATCTTTGGATTAGCGGCTTGGTTAGTGGATGGATTTCGCTTGCGATGGGGAATTTGGAGTGCTTTGCTGGGGGC
>RDXH01000331.1 GCA_004292745.1 Oscillatoriales cyanobacterium
AACGATGTAGCAGATGGTGGCAGTTAAGAGGGTAGGAATCATCAAGACGCCGAACCAACCGATATAAATCCGGTTGTCTGTGCTTGTGACCCACTCGCAAAACCGTTCCCAGACGTTGGCGCTTTCGCGCTGCTGTAAGGTTGTTGTCATGGTTTTATGATTGCTTTATTTGGTTTTCAATGTTCGTGGCGGTTGTTTGTTCCGCCATGTAAATAAACATAAAGCTTTTATTTCAATTTGTAAAGGCCTTCTCAGCACAGCTTTTGTTATGACAGTCATAAGTATAGCTCATATGATTGCAAAACCGTTGCTGTATTGGGGTTTCAATGCAGAATGCGGAATTTGTTGGCGATCGCCTCAGAAGCAGAATGCTGATAATGTAGCTGCACAACGAGAGCGGGACTGGTGTCAGTGTTAAGATAAGTTAAGCGGGGCGATCGCCAAGCGCAAAACTAAAAATTATTAAAAACCCCAACGAATGTCCCGCACCGTCACCTACAGCCCCGCTTATACCGTGGTTCCCACTTACGAGTGTTTTAACCGCTGCACCTATTGCAATTTCCGAGCTGAACCGCTGCAAAGTCCTTGGCTGAAACTACCAGAAGCCGAAAAACGGCTCCAGCTACTGCAAACTCAAGGTGTGATAGAAATTCTCATCCTCAGTGGCGAAGTACATCCCCAAAGTCAACGGCGCAAAGCCTGGTTTCAGCGGATTTACGATCTCTGCGAACTCGCACTTGCTTTAGGATTTTTGCCCCATACTAATGTAGGCCCGCTCAGTTTTGAAGAGATGGCTCAGTTAAAACAGGTGAATGTCTCCATGGGGCTGATGTTGGAACAGTTGACGCCGAGTTTGCTAACAACAGTTCACCGACACGCACCGAGTAAAGTACCTGCCCGGAGGGTGCAACAGTTAGAATGGGCTGGGGAATTGCAGATTCCGTTTACCACTGGTTTGCTGCTGGGAATCGGGGAAAGTGAGGCCGATTGGGTGGAGACATTAGAGGCGATCGCCCGGATTCATTCCTGTTACAATCATATTCAAGAAGTTATCCTGCAACCTTACAGTCCGGGAAATAAGCAAAGTTGGGATGGTGAAGTTTTTGATGTTACAAAAATGCCGGAATTAATTGCGATCGCCCGCAGCATTTTACCTGATGAAATCACCTTACAAATTCCGCCAAATTTAGTGACCAAGCCAGACATATTAATCGCTTGCTTAGAAGCAGGTGCTAGAGATTTAGGAGGAATTGGGCCAGTGGATGAAATTAATCCCGATTATCCTCACCTCCAACACCAAACTTTAACAGAAATTTTAGCAGCCGCGGGATGGCAACTCGTGCAGCGTTTGCCTGTTTATCCTCACTACGACAATTGGCTCCCCCAGACATTACAAACTGCTGTAAAACAATCGAGAGTTAGTTGTTAGTTGTCAGTTGTCAGTTGTCAGTTGTCAGTTGTCAGTTGTTATACCAATCATGAAAAATAATGCTACATATAAATTAGAGGCAATCTTCTGTAGGGAAACGGAATTGCCGTGTCCGGCGCGGAACTCTGCAACTAAACGATAATTTATATAAGATAAATCTTTGTAGCAATACTTTTTAAAGTTGGTATTAGTTGTTATTTGTTATTTGTTAGTTGTTATTTGTTATTTGTTATTTGTTATTTGTTAGTTGTTATTTGTTATTTGTTAGTTGTTATTTGTTAGTTGTTATTTGTTAGTTGTTATTTGTTATTTGTTAGTTGTTATTTGTTATATCAATTCCGTTAGCATCGGAATGATATAAACGGAGGACACGGCAGTGCCGTGTCCCTACAATTGATCGTGGTAGGGACACGGCACTGCCGTGTCCTCTATATTATTCCGGTGCAGCCGGAATTGATATTAGTTATCATTAGTTATGCTTATTTCTTAGTCCGCGCAGGCGGACTTGGTTTGTGTAGAAGCGGTTTCAACCGCCTAGCTATTAAAATTTCAAATCAAAGAACCACCACCATCGATCCAGACTTCAGTACCTGTGATGAAACTGGAGGCATCTGATACTAAAAATAAAACTAATTGGGCAACTTCTTCACTAGAACCTGCGGTATTATTAGTCAAAGGAATCAGATCGTGAATGAAATCAGCCGAGCCTGGAATGCGATCGAGATGTCGCTTAGTGGTACTTTCCTCAATCCCAGTCAGCACCCCACCCGGACAAATGACATTAACTCGGATTTTGCTAGCAGCAAGTTCTAGGGCCAGCATTTTGGCAAAGGCTACTTGAGCAGCTTTAGAACAAGCATAGGCCGTGGCACCAACTTTACTGAAATTTCTAGTGCCATTAATCGATGAGGTAATGACAATAGAACCGCCTTGTTTTTTTAAATAAGGAACAGCATACTTGACAGTCAAAAAAGTACCTCTGAGGTTAGTATTAATTGTCCTATCCCACTCATCCGGTTCGAGGTCTTCTATGGGCGACCAGACACCATTAATCCCCGCATTCACAAACACAGTATCTATTTTTTTATATTGTTCAAAAATTGTTTGAAATGCCTGTTGCATTTGTTCAGAATTTGCTACATCTGCGACAAATGCCATTCCACTGCCTCCTTGATTCACCAACTGGCTGACAGTTTCTTGCCCACTATCAAGAACGCAATCAATAATAGCAACTTTTGCCCCTTCCTTGGCCATTAAAATTGCTGCTGCACGACCAATCCCAGACCCGCCACCAGTAATAACGGCAACTTTATCTAAAAGATTCATAATTTTTATATATAAAATATTTGAAGTATTCTAATAATTAAAATAACAACTAACAACTAACAAATAACAACTAACAAGAAATACATCTTGTTAGTTGTTATAGGGTATTTATGATTCTGGAACCCAGACAGAAACTGAACCAGCATTACACCTAAAATCAGCCCAACCTTCGTCATTAGTTGTGATAGATTCTTTGATGTTTTCGGTGATATCAATATAGGTGCGATTCGGTTGTCCGACTTCCATAAACTTTGTACCATCACCCCCGTTAGTCAGTACCACAGCCATACCACCTGGATGTTCTTCATCTCCAAGTCTCGTCCAGCCAATTGTATTGGCGTGGTCAAAGTAATCGTATTGATTACCGTAGGAATAAGTTTGGCGGGCGAACAGGAATTTATCAATAATCCATTGATGTTTGTCTAACCAAATTTCGTATTCGTTACCATCTTTTCCTGTATCCTTGTAATGAGCGCCGTAATAATCGGGGTAAAAAATACAGGGATATCCTTCACGTCGCAGCAGGATTAAAGCATAAGCAAGGGGCTTAAACCAAGACTCGACAACAGACTCTAGGGATTGTAAAGGTTGGGAATCGTGGTTATCTACTAGAGTAACGGCGAGAGTTGGTTGGTGCTGGACGAGGCTGCCGTCAAAAATTGTTCTCAAGTCATAATTATTACCGGCTTTGCTGGCTGCATAGAAGTTGTAGTGAAGAGGTGCATCAAATAAGGATACTTTACCATCAGTTACTGTAATGAAGTGGTGCAAAGCTTCGACTTCATAGGACCAATATTCGCCGACGGCAAATAGCTCACGTTTGGCATAATTGCGAACGTGTTCTAACCATTCTTGGAAAAATTTTGCTGATACGTGTTTGACGGCATCGAACCGAAATCCATCAACGTTGGTTGTATCGACATACCACTCGCCCCAGTATTTTAATTCCCCGGTGACTTCTGGGTTGTCCATATCTAAATCACAACCCATCAGGTAGTCAAAATTGCCTTTTTCTAAGTCTACATTTTGGTCAAATTCTTTGCCTTTGAGCAAGTAAATGGCATTGGCATTTGTGTCGTAAGCATTGTAATCAATGGCATCAAAATGCCACCAATGCCATTCCATGCTGGAATAGGTTTTGCCACGACCAGGGAAGGTAAAATGAGTCCAAGCTTTAATTTTTTGATA
>RDXH01000332.1 GCA_004292745.1 Oscillatoriales cyanobacterium
GGAGCTACTTTAAATAAAGTATCAGAAACTATCTTTAAAGTCAAATCTTTGCCGACAGTTAAGGGGTCAGAACTTACGGTAATATAAATGATTTGACTGCCAGTAACATTGCCTTTGCTATCAGTGGCTCGCAGTCGCAGCCAACGAGCTCCAGGCGTGCTAAATCCTGTGGCTAAATTTACTTGCCAAGTGCCTGCTGTTTGGTTTAGTGTCACCTTTAGTGGCAGCTTATCCTCAGCTATGACTTCAACTTTGACTGCTTCTTGTTTGTCAAAAGTACCTGAAAGTGCGATCGTCTGATTCAGCAACACTTCCGTCGGGCCTTGATAAGTTAAATTTGGTGCCGGATTGAAAGATTTGCCGCCGCGGGCAAATTGTACAAAATCGGGAAAAATAAAACCGGTATTACCAAAGGGCGGTAAATTTTCAGTAAGGGAGACTTTAATGTGGCCTTGTTCGATGGAGAATCCGCTAATTCCGTAAATTATTCCCGCAGGTAAAGTGATTTTTTCTGGTGGTTGCAAAGTCGCTGAATCTACTGGCCGTTTTTTGAAAGCAGTAGTTTTGACAACAGTCATGGTGACAGCATTTTTGTCAAAGGGAATTCCTCTCCCATCTTGCAAAATTTGGACGTGCTGTGAGTATAGAAAGCCGGAGTTTCCGAAATTGGGAATTGCGCGATCGAAGGTGACTCGAAAATGATTTTCTACGCAAGCATAGCCGAGGATATTGAAGGTTTCTCCCTGGCTTAAGTCTATTTTTTGATTGGGAGCCAAAGTCGCAGAATCAGCGGGGCTGAGCTTCAGTTTGCTTTTCTTGACAACCCACAGTAACTGCATTCCCGGTGGTGGTGTTAGTAAGTCAGTGCGATCGAATCTGAGAACTTTTGCACCTTTGGTTAGCAAAACGTGTTCTTCATAGAAATAGCCAGATTTTCCCACAGGAGAAATGGGATTATTTAGTTCTACTCTCAGGTGTCTATCGTCTAACTCATAGTCTGCTAGCAGATAGGTTTGACCCGCGATTGTGTCGGCTTTTTGTTGGTCATTGAGACTGGCTGATGCGATTGTTCCCGCTTTAAATTTGGTATTTTGGAGGACAACTAACATCAACAAGGGAAGGGCGGAGTTAGTAGCAGGATTGACTTTGATATTAAATGTTGGTTCGCCGATAACTTTGCCTGTTTTATCAGTTGCTTTTACTTGCAATGTGCGAATTCCAGGGTTGTCGAAGCCTTTGGCTAAACCGATACTCCAAGTACCTGTAGATAAATTTATTTCTACATTCAGGGCATTTGTGCCTTCGGTTGCTGAAATCCCAGCCACTCGATTTTTGTCAAAAATGCCCACTAGGGCGGAGGCTCTATTCGCCTCAATTTCTTGAGGGCCTAAGTATGTCAAAATACTGGTAATGTTTGTCATTTCAATCTCCTTGAGGGATGTTTATCGTCTGTATACCTCATTTGTAGCCGAGTCTCGATCCCCCTAAATCCCCCTTAAAAAGGGGGACTTTGAGTTAACTCTTATCATGGCTTAAAAAGAGAGACTTTGAGTTAACTCTTATCACGGCTTAAAAAGGGAGACTTTGAGTTAACTCTTGTCCCCCCCTTATTAAGGGGGGCTAGGGGGGATCTCCGGGTTGAAAAACACGCCCTAAACTATGGTGACGAGAATATCTTGAGCGTGAGTGTCAACTTTCATCGTTTCTCCTTCAAAAACCTGAATGATTTTGCCGGTACCATCGATGACAAAGGTGACGCGCTTGGCATAATCACCTTTTTCCACATCGTAGGCTTTGGTAATCGCGCCATCCACATCTGCTAATAGCTGGAAAGGCAAACAATATTTTTCTGTGAACTTTTGGTGAGATTCCTCGTTATCGCGGCTGACACCGAGAACTACAATATCTTTGTCTTTGTATTCTTCATAGGCTGCTTTGAAGCTTTGGGCTTGTCTGGTACAGCCGGGTGTATCGTCTTTGGGGTAGAAATACAAGATGACGGTTTTACCGGCGAATTCGGAGAGGGATACTGTTTTGCCATTGGTGTCTTTGGCGGTAAATTGAGGGGCGGCGCATCCAACTGGTAAAGTCATAGTTTTTGTTTCCCTTGTTTGGTTTTTCTTGCAGTTCCTCAACTTATTTTACTTGGTTATGTGCTTTTGTAATAGGCTTTTGTTGAAAATTGCGATCGCCTCTAAGATAAATTCCGGTTGCACCGGAATAATATAGAGGATACGGCAGTGCCCATTGGTGTCAAATTAAGGTTCATTCCACAGTCCGACAGGGGTTTAAACCCCTGCCTCAAAGCTAAAGTCCTCTCAAGAGGACGGCAGGAGTTCTTCAGTCCTCTTTGAGAGGACTTTAGCTATTAGACAGGGAATTCATTCCCTGGCGGACTACACACCAACCGGTTGAGCAGCAGCGGGCATCATGGAGGGATCGATCGCAATTCCTAAACCTTGTGCCACTTGGCGGCCATAATTCGGATCGGCGCGGAAGAAATGGCACAGTTGGCGCATCTGAATCTCCGGTTTTGCTGCACCCAAACTTTCCACAATATTAGCGACAAGCCGCTGCTGTGCATCGGGTTTCATCAAGCGATAGAGGTCTCCTGCTTGGGTGTAGTCGTCATTGCCTTTACGATGATCGTAGCGATCGACTTTGACATTTCCTAAGTCCCAAGCTGGGTCAGCATAGACACAGTTTTGCTTCGGCGTATCCTCATGGCTATTCGGTTCGTAGTTCGGGCTGCTACCACCGTTGATACCCGGTGCCATTGCGCCATCTCGTTGGTAGTGCATCACCGGACACTTTGGTTGATTAACCGGCAATTGCTGATAGTTTGCACCGAGACGATAGCGTTGAGCATCTGCATAGGACATGATGCGAGATTGCAGCACTTTATCTGGAGAAAAGCTAATTCCTGGAACCACATTAGAAGGAGAAAATGCCGCCTGTTCGACTTCCGCAAAAAAGTTTTGTGGATTGCGGTTGAGTTCGAGAATTCCCACATTAATTAAGGGAAACTCTGAGTGCTTCCACACTTTTGTCAAGTCAAAGGGGTTTTCGCGATATTCTGCGGCCTGGGCTTCGGTCATTACTTGAATGCAAAACCGCCACTTGGGATAATTACCTTGTTCTATTGTTTCAAACAAGTCGCGAGTCGAATGATCGGGGTCTTCGCCTTTAATCCGCATCGCTTCTTCGGCGGTAAAATTTTCAATACCTTGCATAGTTTTGAAGTGGAATTTGCACCAAACTCGTTCTCCTTGAGCATTGATTAGGCTGAACGTATGGCTGCCAAAACCGTGCATATGGCGGTGGTTTTTCGGCGTACCGCGATCGGAAAACAGAATTGTCACCTGATGCAAAGCTTCTGGACTCAGCGACCAGAAATCCCACTTAGCGTTAGGATCTTTGAGATGCGTTTGCGGATGGCGCTTTTGCGTGTGGATAAAATCAGGGAATTTGAGCGGATCGCGGATGAAGAAAACAGGCGTGTTGTTGCCCACTAAATCCCAGTTACCTTCTTCGGTGTAGAATTTGAGCGAAAAGCCTCTGGGATCACGTTCGGTATCTGCTGAACCTTTTTCGCCGCCTACGGTAGAGAAGCGGAGGAGAATCTGAGTTTGTTTACCAATTTCTGAGAATAGCTGAGCTTTGCTATAACGAGTAATGTCATGGGTGATGGTCAACGTGCCAAATGCAGCGGCTCCTTTAGCATGGACAACACGCTCTGGAATGCGTTCCCGGTTGAAGTGAGCTAGCTTCTCCATCAGGTGAAAATCCTGCATGAGAATAGGCCCGCGTTCACCCGCTGTCAAGGAGTTCTGGTTATCTGCAACTGGAATCCCGTCAGCCGTTGTCAATGTTTTGTGTTCTGTCATGGTTGGTAAATCGATTGCTGTATCCTCAGTGTTCCATAGGTTTCTGGGA
>RDXH01000063.1 GCA_004292745.1 Oscillatoriales cyanobacterium
GGACAGTCAATAAAGCTCAGCGTGTTTCCGATGCAGACGCAGGATTAGCTGAGAAGCCCACCCTATACTCGTCCGCGAGTTAGGGCTGGGAGTCGTCACTTCATTACATCAATCAATTTTAGATTTTAGTCACGAGATTGGACAATGAAAAAGCAACCCATAGATGAATCCGGCATTCCCATAATCAATAGCTTTTGGTGATTGTTTTTCATTTCTTTTTCCAGCTAACTATGTTCGCTTGCTATCCTCAAATCACATAAAATTCGCCATATTTGTTGCGAATATACCGCAGAAATGGTTCGATACTTAAAGGAGAACCTGTAACTCGATCGAGCAATTCGACGGCGGTGTATTTACGACCATGACTATATATATTTTGTTTGAGCCAATCATGGAGTACGGTAAAATTCCCCTGTTCTATTTCTACCGGAATTTCTGGATTGATTTTGACTGCGGTTTCATAGAATTGGGCGCTCATTAAATTACCAAGGGTGTAACCTTGGAACATACCGCCGATCGTCCCAACATACCAATGAACATCCTGCATTGCACCCTCGCTGTCGGTGGGAGGAACAATACCGAGGTCAGTTTTATAGCGACTGTTCCAGGCTTCGGGGAGGTCATGAACCGATAGTTTTCCCTCTACCATTGCCAATTCTAGGTCAAAGCGGATAGCTACGTGGAGGTTGTAGGTTACTTCGTCGGAGTCGGTGCGGATCAGCGATCGCCCGACTTTGTTAATGGCCTTATAAAATACCTCAATCGGCACCTGTCCCAACTGCCGCAAAAACACCCCTTGCAGTTGCGGGTAAAAACATTCCCAAAAGCCCCTACTGCGGCCAACTAAATTTTCCCAAAGCCGGGACTGGCTTTCATGAACACCAGAGGAAATGCCACCAGCTAGGAGTGTACCTTCAAATTCGGGGGAATTTCCCAATTCGTAAAGAGCGTGTCCCGCTTCGTGGATACTGCTAAAAAGAGCTTGATCTAGGTGATCTTTGTAAACGCGGGTGGTGATCCGCACGTCGTCTATGGAGAAGTTTGTCATAAACGGGTGCAAGGTGGTATCTTGTCGTCCCCGTTGGAAGTCGTAGCCCATACGTTCTACGACGGTGCGAGTGAATTCTAATTGCTGGGCTTCTGGGAAGTCTTGATGCAAGCAAGAGTCGTCAGCCGGGGGCTGGGAGGTGATGGCTTCGACTATCGGCACTAATTCTTGACGCAGTTGAGCGAACAATGGTCGCAAAATGGATACTTTCATGCCGTAGTCGCTACGATCGATCAAGGGATCGGCAATATGTTCATATCCTGGGAAAAAGTCCGCGTATTGCCTGCTTAATTCTAGGGTTTTTTCCAGATATGGCTCGACGGCTGCAAAATTATTAGCAGCTTTCGCCGTAGCCCAGGCTTCGTAGCAGTCGGCTTGGTGGCGACATAGTTTGGCCATAAAGGCTGCCGGAACTCTGGCGGCGCGATCGTAATCTCTGCGGGCGACGCGAATCAGGCTGGCGGTATTGGAATCGTAGGGGAGGTTTTGTTCGTAGCCTCGTAAGTCTTCTAGCAGTTCCCCAATTTTAGGATCTGTAAATTTTTCGTGGGATATTTGTTTGAGGGTAGCTAATTGGCGACTCCGGGCGCTTGCACCTCTAACGGGCATATAGGTGGCTTGATCCCAGTGCAGCAGGGAAGAGGCTGATTCGATATCGATAATTTCGTTAAGACGGGCTGTGAGTTGACCGAATTTTGTTTCAGTTTTGTCTAGGGTTTGCATGATTGGGGTTAGCGGTACTTTTTGCCTACAAAGGTTGCAGTGCGGCATCTATATTAGTCAATCATTGCCTACCCTGAGTTAAAGCTAAAGACCGCACTTGTTCACGTATTGTATGCAATTTTGAGTCATTTTGGGAAAGTTTTAGGTATTTTTTCGGATTAAGTTCGATCGCCTTGGAGAGATTTTCTATTGCTTTGTCGATGATGCTTGCTATAACTGCGGGCTGATTTTTTGACTCTTGCGCTTGTTTTTCTAGGGCCCAGATGCAGGCTTTTTGATAGTAGAGGTTTGGATCGTCTGGTTTGAGTGCGATGATTCGATCGTAAGAGGCGATGGCTTCCGGGTATCGCTGGATTTTTTTGAGGGCTACGGCGCGGTTGTACCAGGCCTCGATATTTTTCGGTTCTGTTTCTAGTGTTTTGTCCCAGGAGGCGATGGCTTCACAGTAGCGCTGTAAATTTGCCAGGGCCAGGCCGCGGTTATACCATGCTTCGCTATCGTCTGGTTTCAGGGCTAGGCCTTTGTCCCAGGAGTCTATGGCTTCTGCAAATTTTCCCATTTGGGCGATCGCCGTGCCGCGTTTGTTCCAGACTTCCGGGGATTTTGGTCGTAGTTGGAGAGTTTTGTCGTAGGATGCGACGGCTTCTAGGTAGCGTTTGGCATCGCCTAGGGCGATCGCGCGATGATACCATGCTTGGTGTAGGTCTGGTTTAATTTCCAGCGCCCTGTCGTAGGTGGCGATCGCCATTTCGTTTTGTCCTGATTTTTTCAGAGCAAATGCCTTGTTGTACCAAGCTTCCCAGTAGTCGGATTTCAGGGCTAGGGCTTTGTCGTAGGAAGTGATGGCTTGGGAGTAGCGTTCCAACTTAACCAGAGCGTTGCCTCGGTTCGACCAAGCTTCATGGTAATTTGGTTTGAATTGGATAGCTTTTTCGTAAGAGGCGATCGCCTCTGAAAGCCTGTTACACTTTTGCAGCACATTGCCCCGATTGTACAAGGCTTCTGGGTGATCGGGTTTAATTTTGATGGCTTCGTTGTAGGCGCAAATCGCTGTTTCTAGCTGTCCCAACTTTTTGAGGGCGACACCTTTGTTGTACCAAGCTTCCTGAAATTTTGGTTCTAGTTCGATCGCTTTTTCCCAAGATGCGATCGCCGCTTGCAACCGTCCCATTGCTTCTAGGGCGTTACCTCGATCGTACCAGGTTTGAGGGTCTTGGGGATTCAGTTCTATGGATTTTCCCCCAAGTTCGATCGGTTTTTCCATACTCGCTAATTTTTGCAAGGGATTTCACCTAATTTTTTGTAAAGTTGCGGTTTTTTTTATATTAACTTTCATACTAGGATGCTTTTTGCCCTTCCCAGGGCTGAAACCTTAGTATTGTGGTAATTTTTGGTGGCTTTACATAAAAAAAATCAAACCAGACTATTCTCGTCTTGGTCGTCTATTTTTGATGTATAAATTAATACTTTATTTTATAAAAATGCGTAGAATTAAGGAAAAGAAAGGCGATCGGGCTTTTTAACCCTGATTTCCCATGATTTAGCAGCTCAGGTTGCTAGATGCTTTCGCAAAAACAGTCGTCGTGGCTGTCCGAACAGCCAACAACTCCAATCCCAATCCACCTGTTCTAACCGATAGCCCGCTTGATAATATAACTGTCGAGCCGCATGATTATTTTCCAGAACATGCAGGTAAACTTCCGAAAATCCCCACTCACGGGCAGTTTTTTCACAATTATTCAGTAGCTTTTGAGCCACACCTTGTCGCCGATACTCTGGGTGAACGGCGAGATTTGATAAATAAGGATAGTCAGAACTTGGGAGTTGCCAAGCAAAGCGAGAACGCAGAGCTAATTCTACTGTTCCAGCCATTAACTCTGACCGGTTGTCGAGAGCATTTTCTTCCCGCGAGACTAGCTCCGCAACCAGACAAATGTAATGTTCAGTTTTAGAACGCAGTCGATTTTTTAAATCTTCGTAAATACCTAAGCGTAATACTGGATATACCCAGTGTACTACCCCCTCGCGGGCATGAAAGCTCGAAGCCAAAATATCTGCTAGCTGCATCAGGTCATTGACTCGAGCCATCCTAACTAAAAAGCTACAATTTTCGGGGGTTTGTTTACCGCGTGTTGGTGAGGAAAAAAATGAATAATTCACAATTAGCAGTCACTATATTAATTTTGTAGGATGGTTATTTATACACATAACTATTTTATGAATGGTTATTTTATTGTGATTCATTACCCTCTAAATCAATTATAAAATCACAAGAACATTCAATCATTATCAGCTAATTTTAAATGATTGCTGCTCGGATTTGGTCAACCAATTCATTCCCACCAGATCGGGGTGGGCTTTCTGTAATATTAGGGGTATAACTGATACACATAGTTGATTGACCCGATGAAACCACCACCTTTTTTAGCCTTGACTTGGCAATCTTATCTAATGTACACTGGAAATGTCAAGGGATTGAGAAAAATCATGGCCAACAATAACCCATCCCCTAATACTAGATTTGTAGGTATTGGGAAGGGTATTAAAAACAATCAAAAAGGTTTTAATGTCAGGTTCCCGGAACCTTATCACTCTATGCTTGCAGAAATACCAGATAGAATTGAATTTATTCGTCAAGCCGTAATCGAAAAACTCAAGGATAAGCCAGAATGAATCAGGGTTTGAGGCTCGTGGATGTTAGGGCAGAGGAAGCCGAGGATCGAGTTTCAAGGGCTTCTGGCCACAGGCGCTCCTGTATCCGATGGAACCAACCTTGTCTGTAAGAGTAGGGGGTTTTCTGCCAAAAGTCCCATTTACACTCTGAGGTTTTGGAAAAAGTCTCTGGGGTATCACGCAATAATTCGGTCTGTGGGCGGTATGACCAAATAATTCGATAGTATGCAGAAGGCGATGGAGAAATTCAAAACCGCGATCGAGCTAATTAGCCGATGTTGACAGAGTAAATTCATCATGAAAATTAAGGGCAGGTTAAATAAGTTACATAGTTAACTGGGTGAGGGTGTTTCGAGAAGGGTTCAAGGCGTCTGGGTTAGATAAAGTGGGATTTCCTCCTCCCTAAAGTTCGGACTCTGAGCTCAATTGCGGATTTCAAAGAGTCTATATCGTAAAATAAGGCGTCAATAGTCGCAAAAATAGGCACTGAACTTAGGGTCATCAACCGGGTTTCTCTGAAAAATCACAGTTTCTCAACGAGATATCTACCAAAAAAGTGGGTTTTGGCCATCTATGGCTGAGGTGAGTTTAAAAATTTTTAACTAAAACGGGACTGGTGCAAATAATTAATCGCAAATACTGGAAACACATTCACAAAAGGACGGCTATAGCTATGTTGCAGAGATCCCGCCTCCCTATGACTCCCACCACCAAGCACAGCAAAGCTATGTGGTTGAGCAATCAGGGGGAAGACAAATGAATTCCCTAGCAAGTTCTAAGGTCAAAATTCTGATCGTTGATGACGAACCAGACAATATTGAGTTGCTGTACCGCACCTTCTATCGCGATTATAAAGTGCTGAGCGCCAAATCAGGTCCTGACGCCCTCGAAATCTTGAGAAGAGAGAAAGAAGTTGCCGTGATTATCTCGGATCAGCGGATGCCAAAAATGAGCGGGACTGAGTTTCTCCGCTTGACTGCTGTCGAGTATCCCGACGCGATCAGAATTATTTTAACTGGCTATACCGATGTTGAAGATTTAGTTGAAGCTATTAATGCGGGCAAAGTATTCAAATACGTTACTAAGCCTTGGGATTCCGATGACCTGAAGGTTTTGGTCAGTCAAGCTGTGGATACTCACCATGTCCTGAAAAATCGCACTAATGAACTGCGACGGGCACTACAGCAAGAATCACTGCTTTATGCTGTTACCAATAGTATCCGATCGGCCCTCAACTACCAGCAAATGCTGCAAAGAATTGTGGAAACCGTAGGTGAAATGTTTCAGGTGAGTTGCTGCTTGTTACGTCCCTTCCAAGACGGTAGAGTGGCTGATGAATGGTTCGTTTATCCACACCAGGAAACTCCAGATTTGCCATCATCGGAGGCTGTCGCCATACCCCTAGATGCCCCGGATGCTAGACTTTCTGTAGATTTGCTACCGCTGTTGGTGTGGGAAACTACCGAAGTTGAGGTGATTCAAGATGCTCAAACAGACGATCGCATTTTACACGCAGGAAATGACCAGCGACGACTTGCTTACCAAGCAGCCAACATCCGATCGAGCCTAATCGTACCTCTGTTCTACCAAAATGAACTCATGGCAGTTTTAGCGCTGCACTCCTTCGAGCAGCCCCGCCCGTGGGAAGAACACGAGATCAACTTAGTCAATACAGTAGCAGACCAAGCAGCCTTGGCCCTTTCTCAAGCCCGTGCTTACGAACAAGTGCGGGCGCTAGCAAAACGCGAAGCCCTAGTCAATACTATTACTACGGCAATTCGATCGAGCCTAGACCCCCAAAACATTTTTTCAGCCATTACCCAACAACTAGGGCAAGCTCTGCAAGTAGACGGCTGCGTGCTATCCCTGTGGACAGAAGACGATGAATACGTTCAATGCGTGGGGCTTTATGACTCAAATCGCAATTTTGTAGCCGCCCAAGAGGACTTTATCGCTCCTAATTTACTCCCCAACGACATGATTAGGGATAGAGGCCGCGCCTGGATATTTCCCCATTCTTCCTTACCCCAGTCTTTAGTGCCGATTCGAGGGAATCCGGTTTTGCAAAACATTACGATCTCGAAGGAACCGGTGGCGATTTCAGATCTCAACGAACGTCCTGACATGAATGTTACAGAACTACAACTGCGATCGCCAGCCCGCGCCCTTCTGGTAGTCCCCTTGCTTTCCGATGGTAAAATCATCGGCAGCATCTCCCTACGACAAAACAACAACACCAGGCGCTGGCTAGCCTCAGACATTGACCTGGCTCAAATAGTAGCAACTCAGGCCGCTCTAGCCGTACAGCAGTCCCGCCTCTACCAAACTACCAGACAGCAAGCCGAACGTCTCCTGGAAGCCGATCGACTCAAAACCGAGTTTTTCCAAAATATCTCTCACGAATTCCGTACACCCCTAACCCTCACCATTGGTCCTCTGGAATCAGTTTGCAGCCGCAAAGAAGACTTACCCTACGAACAAGCAGCCATTGCACTTCGCAATTCCCGTCGCCTGTTGCGCTTAGTAAATCAACTGCTAGATTTGCAGCGACTGGATGCTGGACGAATGCAGCCGAGTTTTCGCCCCTGCGACTTAGTAGGTTTTTGTTACTCTACCGCCGAATCCTTTCGCCCCTATTGCGAGAAAAAAAACATCAACTTAATTACTCAATTGCAAGAGTGTCCGTTGCTCTATTTAGATATTGAAAGATTTGATAAAGTTATTTATAACCTACTATCAAATGCTGTCAAATTTACCCCAGAAGGTGGAACTATAACCCTGACTGTTGCATCGGCGGGTTCTCACTGTTTGCTGCAAGTAAAAGATACCGGAATCGGCATTCGCACCGAACAAATTCCCTATTTATTCGAGCGTTTTCGTCAGGCAGAAGGTTCCGCCAGCCGTTCCTACGAAGGAAGTGGCCTAGGCTTGGCATTGGTCAAAGAATTAGTGGAAATGCACGGTGGTCAAATCTCCGTAGAATCTGTTTACGGTGAAGGATCTACTTTTACTGTTTGGCTCCACTTCGGCTCCACCCATTTGCCCCTAGAACAAGTGCTGGAAATACCAACAGAATTTCACTCATCAAAAGCAATGGTGGAATTGGCAGATGTAGAAGGTGATTTGTCTGATGCTGAAATCAGCAACGAAAATTTGGAAACCCTCCAATCCGTAAGCTCAGAAACAGCAGTTGGCACAGTTTTGGTGGTTGATGATAATCCGGATTTACGCTTTTATGTATCGGGAATTTTGCGAGATTCAGGCTTTTCAGTTTTGCTTGCCCGTAACGGTGAGGAGGGATTTGCAGTAGCCAAAAAACGTCGCCCTGATTTGATTATCACAGATTTGATGATGCCCTTAGTGTCGGGCTTAGATTTGATTCGGATGATTAGAGAAGATCTAGATTTGAAAGGAACTCCTGCTATTTTACTCACGGCTAAAGCCGATGAAGACACTCGAATTGAAGGAGTTGAAAGAGGAGCAGATGCTTATTTGTCGAAGCCTTTTAACGACAGGGAATTATTGGCAGAAGTGCGAAATTTGCTGGCTCTCAAGGAGAACGAACGCCGTGTCCAGCAGTTGAATACCTATTTAACTGAGTCGGTACTGCGCCGCTTTTTGCCGCCGGCAATGGTGAAAGCGGCTGCGGCGGGAGATTTGGCGCTGAATTTGCGCCCGGAGCCCCGATTAATCACGATTTTATTTAGCGATATTGTGGGTTTTACAGCTCTTTCTAATACATTGCGATCGCGCCGAGTAGCCGAGTTGTTGAATCAATATTTAGCCGCCATGACTAGAGCGATTTTTGACAGTGGTGGTACGGTAGATAAGTTTGTGGGAGATGCGGTAATGGCAATATTTGGAGCGCCGGAAGACTTGAACCCTAATGAGCAAGTGCGGCGTGCTGTGGAGGCTGCCAGGAAAATGTTGCGAGCTCTTAATGAGCTTAACCAAAGTTGGATTGAACAGGGTATTGTTGGGGAGAATGGGGTGCCACCTGTGCGTTTTCGCTGTGGAATTCATCAGGGTACTGCGGTGGTGGGGATGTTTGGCTGCGAGGAGCGATCGGACTATACCGCGATCGGACCGAGTGTGAATATTGCCGCTAGACTGCAAGAAGCTGCCGAACCCAATAGTGTGTTAATTTCGGCAGCCGTTGCAGATTATGTTGAGGAGGATAGAATTATTAAATATAAGCCACTGCAATTGAAGGGAATTGATGAAACGGTGTTGACTTTTTTACTAAAGTGTGATTAGATTTGGCCGCCACCCAAATAATTTCCGATGGGCAACGGCGACGCCAGTTAACAGTCAACCACCCGGTTTGTTGGGTATTTATGGGAGATAGGATCGGAGGCAGGCCCGACAGCATCGATCGCAGCCTCAAGAGCGATCGATACATGAGTCCAATGAGTCCCCCCTTGACAAAAAGCTACATAGGGTTCCCGCAGTGGCCCATCAGCCGAAAACTCCGACGTACTCCCATCAATAAAAGTACCCCCAGCCATCACCAACTTACTTTCATAGCCGTGCATGGGAGCAGGCACCGGATCTAAATAGGAACCAACGGGGGAATTTTGCTGAACAGCTCGACAAAAAGCAATTAACTTATCAGCACAACCAAATTCGATCGCCTGAATCACATCTCGCCTTTTGGCCAAAGGAATCGGATTCACCCGATAACCCAACTTATAAAAAACATAAGCCGTCAAATGATTTCCCTTGATCGCCTCGCCCACAAACCCAGGCGCTAAAAACAAACCCTGAAACAGCAAGCGATTTAAATCAAAAGTTGCACCGCCACTACTGCCAATTCCAGGGGCTGTCAAGCGACAAGTTGCAGCCTCCACCAAATCAGCCCTCCCCGCCACGTAACCGCCAGCAGGGACGATCGTACCCCCCGGATTTTTAATCAAAGAACCAGCCATCAGATCCGCACCGACAGCAGTCGGTTCACAATCCTCAACAAATTCTCCGTAACAATTATCAACAAAGCAAATTGTGTTAGGATTCTGATGTTTGACTATGGCGACGATTTTTTGAATCTCAGAAATAGACAGACTAGACCGCCAAGAATAACCGCAAGAGCGCTGGATAAAAACCAGGCGAGTTTTTGCTGAAATAGCACAGCTCAGTGCCTGCCAATCCACACTTCCTTCGCGAGTTAGAGGCAACTCACGGTAAAGGATGCCAAACTCAATCAGTGAACCTTGACCTTGCCCCCGCAGGCCGATGACTTCTTCTAAAGTATCGTAGGGAGACCCAGCCACTGCCAACATTTCGTCACCAGGACGCAGGATGCCAAACAGAGCACAGGCGATCGCGTGAGTACCCGAAACAAACTGTACTCGCACTGCGGCCGCTTCTGCACCAACTACTTCCGCAAACACGCCGTCCAAGGTCTCCCGACCCAAATCGTCGTGACCGTAACCCGTAACTCCTGCAAAATGGTGGACTCCAACCCGGTGGCCCCGAAAAGCTTTTAAGACTCGTTGAAGATTTTGCTTGACTGTCGCGTCAATACCAGAAAAAATCTGAAGGAGTCCCTGTTCTGCTTCCTGTAGCCGTGAAACGCTATTCATCTATACCTCGCTCACCATTTGTGTGCGCACAGCTCGTTATCGCGTAGATGCGGCCCTTAGTTTGTAAACATAATATATTCATGACGATTGCAACTTCCAAAAAAACTTCTCCTGATTGGCCTGTCATAGGCTTTATGGCCTTTTTACACATCGGCGCTTTATTTGCTTTGCTGCCGAGTAATTTTAGCTGGTCTGCGATCGGGCTAGCAGTATTCCTCCATTGGGTAACAGGTGGTTTAGGAATTACTCTCGGATTCCACCGTCTGGTTACTCACCGCAGTTTTCAAACACCCAAATGGCTAGAATATTTCCTAGTAATTTGCGGTACTCTTTCCTGCGAAGGGGGCCCCATCGACTGGGTAGGAATGCACCGGTTACACCACATACATTCTGACACTGAAACAGATCCCCACGATTCCAATCAAGGCTTCTGGTGGAGCCACATGGGCTGGATGCTCTCGGATCTGCCCATCAGAGTTGAAATCCCGCGCTTTACCAAAGACATTGGCGACGATCCAGTATACAAGTTTCTGCAAGCATATTTTATTCCCATCCAAATAGTCTTCGGTGTCTTGCTCTATTTATTAGGCGGCTGGTCCTTCGTGGTTTGGGGCGTGTTTATGCGGATTGTAGTGGTGTTCCACTGCACTTGGCTGGTGAACAGTGCTACCCACAAATTTGGGTATCGCACCTACGAGTCTGGCGATCGCTCCACCAACTGCTGGTGGGTTGCCGTCCTGACTTATGGCGAAGGCTGGCACAATAACCACCACGCCTTTCAATACTCGGCTCGCCACGGTCTTCAATGGTGGGAAATCGACTTAACCTGGATGACAATTCAACTGCTGCAAACACTGGGTTTGGCAACCAAAGTCAAATTAGCAGATATCGCAGAAAAGTAACTGGCGATCGTAGATAACAGGTTATTAGTCATTAGTTGCAGACTGAGGGCTAATAACCAATTTTTTATCAAATACCAATTACCTGATTTAACAGAGAAAAGCTATATAGCTTTTCAGGTATAGCATTTCATAATTCATGTTTGATTAGCTTGGGTTTATTTACCTTTATCTAACCTAGTTTATATGAATTTTACTCCATTTAAAACCTCTAATCTGAAACCGAATGACAATCGCAACGCAAGACAAACTCCAATACAATTGGACACACATTATTGCTTTAGCCGGAGTTCACATCGGCGCTTTGTTCGCCCTCCTTCCTGGTAACTTCAACTGGACAGCAGTGGGTTTAACAGTATTTATGCACTGGATAACCGGTGGCTTAGGAATCACCCTCGGATGGCACCGCCTGCTGACTCACCGCAGCTTTCAGACACCCAAATTTGTAGAATATTTTCTAGCTTTTTGTGGTGCTCTAGCTTGTCAAGGAGGAATCATTCATTGGGTTGGCTTGCACCGCTTGCACCACACCCACTCCGACCAAAATAATCTCGACCCTCACAATGCCCAGCGGGGTTTTTGGTGGAGTCACCTAGGTTGGATGTTCTATAAAGGGCCAGCCCACGATGAAATTCCCCGCTGTACAAAAGACATTGCTAGCGACCCATTCTACCAATTTTTGCAAAATTACTTTTTGCCAATTCAAATCGCCTTTGGCATTTTGCTTTACTTGGCAGCAGGCTGGTCTTTTGTAGTTTGGGTAATTTTTGTGCGCTTAGTTTTCGTGTATCACTGCACATGGTTTGTCAACAGCGCTACTCACAAATTTGGCTACCGCACCTACGAGACAAAGGATAGTTCTACTAACTGTTGGTGGGTTGCTGTCCTGACTTATGGCGAAGGCTGGCACAATAACCACCATGCTTATCAATACTCTGCCCGTCACGGGATGGAACCGTGGGAAATAGACTTTACTTGGATGACAATTCAAGTGATGGAAGCACTCGGTTTGGCAAGTAAGGTGAAATTACCAGCAAAATAGTAATTTGGTAATTGCTTTAGCGGAAACAAAGCCTGTGCGTAATTCCTGTCATGAATAGCGGCCTGTAAAGGGTTGCTAAGATGACAGGATATTCACCATACCGCTTAACCTCGATCAGATTCTTTAGGTAACAGTGGTGTAATCATTTCCAGCAATTCAGGAATACTGTTCTGAATGACAGCCCAAAGTATCCCAAATTCTATTCGATCATATTCATGTGCTACCGTATCCCTCATGCCTGCAATATTGCTCCACGGGATTTGTTGATGTTGAGACCTAAACTCAGGTGAGAGACGTTTTGTCGCTTCACCCATAATCAAAACTTGGTACAAAATTGCAGATACGCGCATTTTGTCACCCTGCAACTCTGACCGATTTAACCCCTGAGCGTAGGACAAAATCTGTTGTCCTGCTTCATAGATATCTAAAAGTGAAGCATTATTTCGTAACATAAACAAGCTTGGCTGTCCCTAAAATTTCTTTTCGCCGAATCCAATTGTGGCTCTCTTCAATTGATGTTTTGGTCAGCAAATCTACGTCACGTTGGAACATCTTTTCTAGCTCTCGTTTAATCTGGACAAATTCAAACCCCCATTGGGCGTCGGCTGCAAACGTGACCATGACATCAATATCGCTGTCAGAACGGAAATCATTCCGTAGCACAGAGCCAAACAAATAAAATTCTTGAATTTTCCAGCGTTGGCAAAATTCAGAAATCTCTGCTTCGGAAATTGAAATTTGGATCGTGGTTTGCAACATGACTTCCTCTCAGTAAGTAGTTTCTTTTCAACAGTCAACTGCTAACTGTCTAATTAGCCCGTTTTTCGTCACTGCGGCCGCGCAAATACTCTGCAGCAAACGCTAATCCTCCCGAACCTACCATTAACAGCACGCTCAGAGCATTAATATCAGGTTTCACCCCAGTCCGAATCCGGCTAAAAATTTCCATCGGCAAAGTTGTAGTCCCGCTACCTGCGGTAAAACTCGCAATCAAAAAATCGTCCATACTCAGGACAAAAGCCAGCAAACAACCAGAAACAATCCCTGGTAATAATTGAGGAAGCAAAACCTGAATAAAAGCCTCAACTGGCGTGGCCCCTAAATCCAAAGCAGCTTCTTCTAAAGACGGGTTGAGGTCTGCTAATCTAGTAGAAACAGCTAAGGCAATATAAGCCAAACAAAACACAATGTGAGCCGCTACAATTGTCCACAAACTAAGCGGAATCGCCAGGGCTGCTAAAAATACCAGAGTCGCAACTGCACTGGCAATATCTGGAATAATAATCGGCAAATACGCAACTCCCTGGTACAAACTCTTGCCTGGGAAGCGATATCGGGACAAACCCACGGCCATTAAAGTACCGAGTACGGCGGAGATGGCAACTGCACAAACAGCCACTGTTAAACTATTTCTCAGGGCCACCAAAATGCGGGTATCGCTAAATAATTTAACATACCAATCTAATGTAAATCCTTCCCAACCAGCGCTAAAACGCGATTTATTAAAGCTGTAAAATGTCAGTACCAAGATGGGCAGGTACATATAAAAAAACATCAAAACGGCAAAGACAACCTGCCAAGAAATCTTAAATTTAGGTTTTAAGTACAACATATCGGTGGGTATTTCCTCCTGTGGATTGTCGGTAATATTTTCCATATCTTGGTAATGGGGAATTGGTTATTGGTAATTGGTAATCGGTTATTGGTTATTTGTTGTTTGTCACTAGCTACCAATAACTAATAACCAATAACTAATGACCAATGACTACTGACTAATGACTTCTTTAAACTGCATTGCGATCGCCATATTTGAGCAAAAGTGCAATTCCAATACTCACTGCAAAAATTAATACCATACTCAGAGCCGATCCCAGCCCCCAATTTTGAGTTGCTCCCAAAAATTGATTGTAAATTAAACGAGCCGCCGTCATGCTGGAAGCGCCACCCAGCAACTCTGGATCGACAAAATCGCCCAAACAACTAATAAATACTAGCAAAGAACCGGCGGCAATTCCCGGCATAGTTTGGGGTACTGTTACTTGCCAAAAAGTTTCTACTGGATTTGCACCCAAATCCTGAGAGGCTTCTAGCAATCTGCGGTCTAATTTTTCCAAAGAGGCGTAGAGAATTGTTACAATGTAAGGCAAATAGCTGTAAGCCATGCCAATTAAAACTGCTGAACTTTGATTGAGCAATTCCACTGGCGGAATACCGATAAGTGCCAACAGCGAGTTGAGCACTCCTGTAGGCCGCAGAATTGTAATCCAAGCATAGGATCGTAACAAGGAAGATGTCCACAGTGGCAAAACAAAGCCCAAAAGAGTTAAATTCCGCCACTTTTGGGAGACATTGAGGGCGATCCAGTAAGCTACTGGGAATCCGAGTAGTAAACATAGTATGGTAGTCCCGGTTGCAAAAAAGACCGATCGACCAATCACCTGCAAATTCAAAGGCTCAAACACTCGCAGATAATTGCCAATTCCCGAAGGAATCACCAAATCTCCAGGCTTAATATTCGGCACCAAACTCAGTTGGAAAATGACTATAGTTGGTACTACTAATAATAGAGCCAGCCATAAGCCAGAAGGGCCGAGTAATGCCAGTGGACCGGCCCAGGATGACCACCGGGAGATAGTTTCAGCCTTCGATGGAGTATGGGGAGGAATTGGAGGGGGAGCTTTGGTGGAAACAGCCATAAATAATAATTTTGAGTTGGGATTTTTGATTGCTGATTTTTGATTAGTAGGGGCGGGCGATTCCCGCTCAGCGCACAGCCGTTGGGTAGTCGAAGGGTGCAAGGATTCACCAACCGTAATCGCCTAAAATCGATCGTCTCCTCAAGCCGCCCCAACCCCACGGTAAATTGAAATGTAGGTGAAATTTAGGGGAAAAATCAGATTAACCACTGGTTAATTTAGTCCAGTAGCGATCGTAGACATCTATAAATTTTCCTACGGGAGCTACACCTTCGCAATTTTTCAAAGTAGCCTCGGAAGGGAACAGAATTTTGTTGTCCCTAACTTCTGGTGTCAGCAAACTAAAAGCATCTTCCGAAGGAGTTGAGAAACTGAGCCTTTCTACTAAAGCAGCAGCGACATCTGCTTGCAGCATAAAGTTAATCCATTGATAAGCTGCTTCGGGATTGGGAGCTCCTTTAGGAATTACTAAGGTGTCAGTCCACAGAGAAGAACCGCTTTTTGGCACAACATAGCGCAATTTATCGTTATCTGAAATGACTTCGTTGGCATCTGAAGAGTAACACATGGCTACTTTCAAATCCCCTGTGAGCATTTGTGGCCGCCAAGCGTCGGTGGTAAAAGAGGCGATCGCGGGTTTTAATTCTACCAACTTTTCGTAAGCTTTTTTAACTTGTTCTGGGTTGGTAGAATTGAGAGAAAAACCCTGCATTCGCAACGCAGCACCCATGACTTCTCGAACATCATTGGCCAGAGTCATTCGCCTTGTCAACTCCTGTTTGTGTTTCCACAAGTAGTCCCAATCGGTCGGAGCTTCTTTGAGTTGTTCGCTGTTGTAAATCAAACCTGTGGTTCCCCAACTCAATGGTACGCTGTAGCGGTTTCCGGGGTCATAGACAGGGTTTTGGAATTGTTTTTTGAGGCGATCGAGTCCGCCCAAAATTGAGTGGTCTAGTTCGCTCAACAGCCCCAGTTCCGTCATTTGAACGACCATGTAGTCAGAGGGGTAAATGATGCTGTAGGCGCGGCCACCACCGGCTTGAACTCTAGCCAGCATTGCTTCATTGGAGTCAAAGACATCTGCGACAACGCGGATGCCTGTTTTTTCGGCAAAACGATCTAGTAGAGCTTTGTCTGTATAGCCAGCCCAAGTATAAATGAACAACTGGTCGGCATTACCTTTAATGGGAGGGGCAGATTGTACGTCTGCAAGCCGCCAGCCGCAACTCGAAAGGGCTAAGCCGGAGATTGTCGCCGCCGAATTTTTGAGGAACTGACGGCGTGTAGAATTAGCCCTGGAAATCTGGGAAATTGGTAGATTAGTGGGAGGCACAGATTCAAAGATTGGTTATTTGTTATTGGCGTCGCCCGCTCGCGGAGCGTCGCCCGCTCGCGGAGTCGAAGGGTCGAAGGGTCGAAGGGTCGAAGGGTCGAAGGGTCGAAGGGTTATTTGTTATTGGTTGTTTGTTATTGGCGTCGCCCGCTCGCGAAGCGTCGCCAGCCAGCGTAGTCGAAGGGTCGAAGGGTTGTTTGTGATTAGTTACTTGTTGTTATGGGAACTAACAACTGACAACTAACAACTGACAACTAACAACTGACAACTAACAACTGACAACTGACAACTAACAACTGACAACTAACAACTGACAACTAACAACTGACAACTAACAACTGACAACTAACAACTGACTAATTATTTCCTATCACTTAAAGCGAGACAATCAGTAGTTCCCCAATAAGCGTAAATCGGCGTGTGCGGGTCTGGGAAAGAGCCACCGGTATTCGGTTGCCGCACCGTCATTTTATCGCCTGTGGTCAACTCAACCACGTAATGAACGTGGGTTCCCATGTACATGATATTTTTGAGTCTGCCTTCAAAACAGTTGACAGAGACTTCCGGCTGGTAAAGATTCAAATATACTTTTTCTGGCCGGACACTGACTACTACAGAGTCGTCTGTTCCTCCACTCCACATATCGGATTGCTGGACGACTATTTTTAGTCCGGCGGGAGTGCGAACTGTGAGAGTCGATCGGTCGATCGACTCTACTTTACCAGCAAACAAATTGGTATCGCCAATAAAATCTGCCACAAAAGCCGTCTGCGGACACTCATAAATTTCTTCAGGAGATCCAATTTGCTCTATTCGGCCTTCATTCATCACCGCAATGCGGTCAGAAAGACTCATGGCTTCTTCTTGGTCGTGAGTCACCATGACAAAAGTCAGCCCCAATTCTTGATGCAAGTTTGAGAGTTCCAACTGCATCTGCTTGCGCAACTTCAAATCCAGAGCACCGAGGGGTTCATCTAGCAGTAGTACCGCTGGTCGATTCACCAGAGCTCTGGCCAAAGCCACCCGCTGCTGCTGACCGCCGGACATTTGGCCGGGAAAGCGATTGGCGAAGGATTCCATTTTCACCAATTGCAAAGCTTCCCGTACCCGTTCTTCTATTTCTGCTTTCCCCAGTTTTTTAATCCGCAATCCAAAAGCGATGTTGTCCCAAACATTCATGTGACCAAACAAAGCATAGCTTTGAAACACAGTATTGACCGGACGGCGGTAGGCTGGAGTGTTGGTCATGGACTGACCACGAATCATCAATTCGCCCGCCGAGGGAGTCTCGAAGCCAGCGATTAACCGCAGCGTGGTAGTCTTGCCGCAGCCACTGGGTCCGAGAATGCTAAAAAATTCTCCTTGATGGATTTCTAGGTCAACCCCGCGGACTGCGGTTTCGCCATTGAATACCTTGAAGACCTTACGGAGTTCAACGTCAAGCGCTGTATCCGTTGCTGTCGTACCTTGGTTGAGTGCTGTTTGAAACATATTCGCCCGTTCCTGGGGGTAATGCACGCTATCTTAATACAGTTTAAACTTAAACTTTTTTGTATTTTAGGCGAGGAATGCTTGATTTACTCGTTTTTGGGATGTTAAAGGCTCAAAAGCAGTTTTTTGGTAAAAAAAACCGATTTCTGCGTCCAGGACTATAATTAGTCTTATTTGGGCTCGATGTCTTTGTTGTCTGGACTCGGACTTACATTAGGTTTTGGCTGTTTGTCTGTTTTGGGTTCTGGTGTTTTTTTCCATTCTGACAAAGGTCGCACAGTGGCATTTTTAAAGTCGAAAGGTACCAGAATTACGGGCAAATTCTGAGATGGGGATTCGGTCGGGTTGGCTTGAGCATATAAGAAGCGGCCGCTAAAGTCTGTTTTCCCTAAAACTAGGCGGTGAGTTTCCTGGTTATCTAGTTTTACTGTGACTGTAGCTTGGGGTCGATCGAGGCCGAATTCTGGCAGTTGAGCGGGGGTGATACTAATTGTACGATCGCTCTTTCCTGTCCCCAACCTGTCTAACAAAAAATCTACTGATGCCTGATTGGCGTGTGCTTGCATGGGCACTTTCATTTCCCAACTTGACTTACCTCCTTTTACAGCATAAACTCGCTCAAAAGTCAATATGTTTTCGGCGGTTTTTATTGTAAAGAATTGTATGCGATCGGACTTAAAAGCAAAAATTCTGTGTTTTTCATCCTTAGCGGCCTCTTGCTTGGGAGCTACTTGTATCTCGAACAACGAAACCAAGCCTGTTAAGCTCAGTGCGACCGCTATCAATACTAATGTATTCTTCTGCAATTTCATAGTCAGTGGGAATTGGGAATGGGGAATTGGGCATCGGGCATTGGGCATTGGGCATCGGGCATTGGGCATTGGGCATTGGGCATTGGGCATTGGGCATCGGGCCTTGGGCATTGGGCATCGGGCCTTGGTAATTGGTAATTGCTAATTGTTAGTAAATAACTAATGACCAATGACTAATGACCAATGACTAATGACTAATGACTAATGACTAATGACCAATGACTGATGACTAATGACTAATGACTCTTCATTATCTTCTCTTCCACCAGATAGCGCCGCCAATTACCAGTCCGAGTAAAGGCCAAATTAGCCAAGCTAAAACCAGCAATCCTACTTGAACAACAGTCATATTAATGCGACGGTTGGTAGCTTTTTTCGGGCTAATAGAAAAGCTTTGCTGGTCTGGTTTACTCAACCAACTGACAGAGTTAAGAAACACGTCGCTATTCAGTTGTTGGTCAAACCAACCATTGGTCACAAATTGAGATGTGCCAATTATTACCATGCGCGAGGTTTTTCTGGGAGTTGAAGGCGCAGAAGGAGTTGAATTGGGACTGGGAGATGCTGTGGGAGATGCTGTGGGAGATGCTGTGGGAGATGCTGTGGGAGATGCTGTGGGAGATGCTGTGGGAGATGCTGTGGGTGTGGGCGAAGTTGGTGGTACTACAGGAGGTGTAGCTTCTTGGGAGACAATCACCGAATAGCTAATTGGGGAAGCAGTGGGAGAGGCTGTCGGGGATGGGGAGGTGGTTGGTGATGGGGATGTGGTGGGGGATGGGGATGGGGATGTGGTTGGGGATGGTGATGGGGATGTGGTTGGGGATGGAGATGTGGTGGGTGATGGGGATGTTTTAGGTGATGTGGTTGGGGATGGGGATGTGGTTGGGGATGGGGATGTGGTTGGGG
>RDXH01000333.1 GCA_004292745.1 Oscillatoriales cyanobacterium
CCAGATAAATTTAGCGCGATCGCCAGAGAACATAATATCAACTATCAAACTCTAAAATCTCATTGGGAAAGGAACTGTCGCCCTTTACTCCAGGCGATCGCTCTAGAGCTAGGATACAAAAGAGAGGTTTGAACAATGAACAGCACAGAAGCCCCCCGATTGACAGTTCCCCTCGGTACCGAAGCTCACCGTCTGGCGAAGCAATTAGCAACAGAAACCCTGCAACTCGCTCCCGCATCAACCAAGCGGGAAGTGGCCAAGCGAGTTTACCTCAATACATTAGCTGTTTATGCCGTTTACAGTTACTTGAAGTGGCAAGCCTACGAGCCCCAGCTAGAGCAAGGGGATAGCTGGCAGCCTATAATTTGTGCTCGATGGGATGTCGCCGATTTGGTACTCCCAGGAATCGGTAAATTGGAGTGCCGTCCTCTGTGGTTGGGGGAAAGTGCGATCGCCCTTCCCCTAGAAGCAACAGAAGAGCGCATTGGCTATGTAGCCGTTCAGTTTGAGGAACAATTAAACTCAGCCAAACTGTTAGGATTTGTACCATCAGTGGAGGCTTTAGAAATACAAATCGCTAATCTTCAAACCCTCGATGATTTCGTAGATTATTTAGAGCGACTGGAGTTGGCTAATAGTTTCTTGCTGAGTGGCGATCCAGTAGCAGTGCAAGTGAGAGATGTACTCAACACTCGATCGATAGCCGAGATTATTGCCCAACTGGAGCAGATTTATTGCAACGAACCGGAAGATGAAAGAGCCTATGCTGTTAAAGATGTTTTTACTGGTGAAGGAATTTATGCAGGGAGCGATCGGGAATTGGGGGAAGATGTTGATGAGGGTGATCGGGAAATCGAGTTATTAGAACTAGCTGAAGAATTGCTAGAGAAATTAAGAGAGATTTGGAGTTAAGATCGTGTCATACCAAATCCGGGTTAAAAACCCCGTTTATTTCTTAGTCCGCGGAGGCGGACTTCGTTTGTATAGAAGCGGTTTCAACCGCCGAATGAAAAAGGGGGTACGATACCCGGATTTGGTATCATGTTAAATAGATATAATTCCTTTAGGGGCGGGCGATGCCCTGAGCGTAGTCGAAGGGTTCGCCAAGGTTTCCAATACAAATAATAAATCTCATAAACCCGCGATCGAGATATTATATCAATTCCGGTTGTATCGGAATGATTTAACCGCGAAGGCGCTCTTGACGCGAAGGAAGAGAAGAGAGAGTTTAATACAGGACGATGAAGGTAGGATTTTATATTACAAGTGGGGGAGGGCGGGTTTATTTAACTTATCTGCAAGCTTTGAGATGGTTGGCGAACCCGCCCCTACAGGTTAATTGAGAGGGTGCATCTCTATTTTGCAAGGGCGAAGCATTTCGGCAGACAATTTATTAGTGAGAACCAGATATTTACTGCCGAAATGCTTCGCCCCTACAAATATATTTGCAAAAATGAGATGCACCCAATTGAGAATACTAGAAAGCAGGCAATTTGGAACAGAGGCGATCGGCGATGAGCGCTAAAAAAATTGATGAACAGCGACAACAAGCTTATTTCGATTTTCTAATGAAGTTGCTGCTGGTAGCGGCAAAAAGTGAAGGAAATGATAAGCTATTTCACCCCTTATTTCTAGAAAATATAGAGCTATTAAATGAAGAATTTGCTCTCTATTTGCGAATTAAAGTCAATCAGTTTTATGAGGAGTATGAATTTCAACAGTCTTTAAGTTTGGCGGCAATTATTACTCTAATATCCGAAGCAATTCAAAAATTCCCTCAAGGCTCCAAGGCGAATAATTTAGAAATTGCGATCGCCGGTTACGAAGCAGCCTTACCAATTTTAAGCCAGCCTGAAAATCAGCTAATGCGGGCGCACCTACAAAATAATCTGGGTCTTGCTTATAAAGAGCGAATTTATGGTAATGTGTCTGACAACATAGAGCAAGCAATTCAATGCGATCGAGCAGCACTGCAAATCTTTACTTACGAGGCATTTCCCGAACAGTGGGCGAAAGCATCTAGCAACTTAGCGATCGCCTATCAAGAGCGAAGCCAAGGAGAACCAGCAGACAATATAGAACAATCGATTGCTATCTTACAATCTATTTTACAAGTAAATACCCGCGAAGCTTTCCCCTATAAATGGGCCAATACTCAACTGAATTTAGGGGCTGCTTACTTTCGGAGAATTCTGGGGAAACAGGCTGACAACATAGAGTTAGCTATTACTTGTTATGAAGCATCTCTACAAGTTTTAACCAAACAGGAATCACCTCAGCTATGGGCCGGTATTCACAACAATTTAGGTGCTGCTTACAGTCAACGCATTAAGGGAGAGAAAGCTGACAATTTAGAGCAAGCGATTCACTGCTACAAAGCAGCTTTAGAAATCAGGACTGTTTCAGCATTACCAATTGACTGGGCCGAAACTCAAGATAATTTAGGTAGTGCTTACCTAAGACGCATTATAGGCGATCGTGCAGACAATTTGGAAAAGTCCCTCCAGCACTACCAAGCTGTTTTACAAGTTCGGACTCATCAAGCATTGCCTCAACTGTGGGCGCAAACTCAAAATAATCTGGGAAATACTTATCTTGACAGAATTCGGGGCGATCGAGCCGAAAATATCGATCGAGCAATTACTTGCTACCAAGCTGCATTGCAAGTTGATTCTCGCGAGATAACACCTCAGTCTTGGGCAGATACACAAATGAATTTAGGTAATGCTTATTGTAACAGAATTTTGGGCGAGACAGCCACCAATATAGAACTGGGAATTCAGTGCTATCAAGGAGCATTATTAGTCTACAGCCGCGAAACACATCCTTTAAATTGGGCTAAAATCCAACAAAATTTGGGCAATGCTTATCGGGACAGAAATGCGGGCGATCGAGCCGAGAATTTAGAGCAAGCTATTCGCTCTTGTGAAGCAACTTTGCAAGTCTACAGTCAAGAATTAGACCCTTATTATTGGGCTAATGCACAAGTAAATTTGGGAAATGCTTATGCACATCGAGTGAAGGGAGTGCGGGAAGAGAACTTGAAAGCAGCCATCGATTGCTATCATCAAGCTTTAGAAGTAAATACTCGCGAAGCCTTACCAGAAGATTGGGCCATGACTGTGGCCAATTTGGGAGCGGCTTATGAAAAGCTAGGAGAAACTGAAAAAGCTATTGCTCATTTTAATTTAGCTTTGGAAATTTACACTCCCGCAGCCTTTCCCAGCGATTGTTTGCGAGTAGGAAGAAGCCTCGGCAATATTGCTTTTACAACTGAAAAGTGGGAGAAAGCTATTGAAGCTTATAGTCAAGCTATTGAAGCAGTAGAAACTAGCCGTTCTTGGATCAGTAGCGAACAGCGGCGGCAGGAAATTTTAGAATCATCTTTTCGGGTATACGCTAACATAATACAGGCTTGCGTCAACAATAAACAGTTAGATAAAGCCATTGAATATGTAGAGCGATCGCGCTCCCAACGCCTCGTAGATTTAATGGCAAGCAATGACCTTTATCAGGGTGAATCAATTTCTCCTGAAATTCAAACATATTTGCAGCAGTATGAGACTTTGCAACAACAAATAGACTCTTACCGCTATCCTCAGCTATCTAAGATAGGACTAAGGCCAAAAAAACCCGGTTTCTACGAAAGAGCGTCGATCTATCCGAGAGATATTGACGCAGAAACCGGGTTTTTGGTGCCCGTGCGTAAGTCCTGTAAGATTGAGCAAGAATTCAAAAATGTGAAAATTAGCACTCGTTCCCGTGCGGCTCTGGCTGCTACCAACGAATCGATCGCTCAATTAGAAGCTCAGAAACAACAAGTTTGGGAACAACTCAGGCGCTTAGATCCCGTATTGGCCGGAGAAAT
>RDXH01000064.1 GCA_004292745.1 Oscillatoriales cyanobacterium
GGGAAATAGTCGATCGCCCACCGCCCATACCCAGAGCGATCGCCCCCAGAAATGCCCCTAGAGGGGGTTGTAAATTTTTGTAAAAAATAGTTGACTAAAGGGTTGAGAGTTCTCCCGTTTAGGATACATCGATGCACATACCTGATGGCTTTCTTTCACCGCCGGTAGCCATAGCCACCGGCATAGCAAGTGCAGCAGTAATCGCCGTTGCCCTGAATCGAACCCGCGAAAGTCTTGGACTGCGGCAAGCCCCAATCATGGGTTTAACTACTGCTTTCGTGTTTGCAGCCCAGATGATCAACTTTCCCGTAGCTGGTGGCACCAGCGGACACTTGTTGGGAGGTGCCCTAGCATCTGTGGTTTTAGGGAACCCTTGGGCCGCAACTCTGGCGATGAGTACGGTGTTTATCATTCAGAGCGTTTTATTTGCCGATGGGGGTATAACTGCCCTGGGAGCCAATATTTTTAATATGGGGCTAGTCGGAATTTGGGTAGGGTGGTGGCTGTTGCAGCCATTGCAGCGACTGTTGGGAGGCTCCCGAAATCGTTTGCCACTAGCAGCGGGGATTGCAGCCAGCCTCAGCGTTGTTGCAGCTTCGATTTGCGTGGCAATCCAATTAGCAATTTCTGGAACAGTATCACTTAATATCGCATTGCCAGCAATGGTAGGAGTTCATATTTTAATTGGGATTGGCGAAGGGGTAATTACAGCCGGTGTTTTAACTTACCTAGTCAAAGTACGGCCAGATTTGTTACCAGGAGAGCAACCACAATTGCAGAAATGGGTAGCACCAGTAATAGGGATTTTATTAATTAGTGGCGTGCTGTCACTATTTGCTTCCAGTTGGCCAGACGGGTTAGAAGCAGTAGCCGAAAAATACGGTTTTAAAGAAAAAGAATCTGTGGCGATAGAAAATCCTACTCCCTTAGCAGATTACAGTGTTAAAGGACTAGAAGAACAGCCTATCGGTACCAGCATTGCTGGACTTTTAGGCTCTGCCGTCAGTTTCGGGGCGGCCTTTGGGATTGTTCAGTTAATTAAACCGAAAGATGTCTAAACTATCGATACCTTTTCGACTGCGCCTGTCTCTAACAATAGTCATTGGCATTGGTTTCATGAAGACAGGAGCTTGGCTGTGGCTGGGAATTTATGGGGCGATCGCACTTTGTTGGTCATTGTGGCTGAGAGCGCCACTACAAACCTTAGTCCAACTGTTAGGAGCAGAATTAATTTTTCTCTCCTTATTAGTGCTACCCCAAGGTTGGGAACGTGCGAGTTTTCTGTTAATACGTTCCCTCATTTGTCTGCTAATTATGAACAGTTTTCTACTAACTTTGCCACCCCACAGTTTGGGAATAGCCCTGAAAGGATTGCCACTACCAGCCGGCTTACAAGAAATTGTGCTATTAGCAGGGCAATACTTAGAAATCTTGCTAGCGGAAGTCAACAACATGAAAAGAGCGGCCCAACTACGAGGCTTATCGGGTACGGGTGGATGGCTGCGCTACGCTAGTGCATCGATGATCGGAGCGCTTTATTTGCGAAGTCTCGATCGCGCAGAAAGAGTTCATGCAGCCATGCTAATTCGTGGCTATCAAGGAACCTTACCAGCCGACTCAAAATCAACACCAAAAGAGCGACTATGGCTGACAGTAACAATTTTAACCGCCACTGGATTAACCCTAGCTTCTTATGGTAATTTGTAATTAGGAATCGAGAATAGGGAAGAGATTAATTCGTGCATCAATATTTTAACTTTGTACCCTTTGCCTTCTCCCTTCTCCCTTCTCCAATCCTCTCTCTGCGCCCTCTGCGCCCTCTGTGGTTAAAAACTCCTAATCTTAAAATTGAGGCAAATAAAAATTGACTAATCTCAAAGTGACACCAACCATCCAAGTAGAAAACTTAGTCTTTGGATATCCACAGCAAAAACCAGTATTGCAAGGAATTTCCTTCACCTTGCAACCGGGAGAAAGAGTTGCCCTACTAGGTTTAACCGGCGCTGGAAAAAGCACTTTGCTAGAAAATTTAATTGGCTTAAAAATGCCTCTATCTGGGGAGATTAGAGTGCAGGGAACAAAACTGGAAGAAGGTAATTTATCGAAAGTACGCCGACAGATTGGATTTTGCTTTCAAGATGCGAACGATCAGCTATTTATGCCAACTATTTTAGAGGATGTCATGTTCGGGCCACGCAATTATGGGGTATCAGCGGGACTGGCGCGCGATCGAGGTTTAGCCCTATTAGACGAATTCGGTTTGGTCGAATTTGCCCATCGTTCAGCCCACGAGCTTTCTGGGGGTCAAAGAAGGTTGGCGGCGCTAGCGGCAATTTTAGCATTAGAGCCGGCAATTTTAATCTTAGATGAGCCGACAAATGGACTAGATCCGTCGTGGCGGAGGCATTTGGCTAAGGTTTTGTCCCAATTGGCGATCGAGGTTATTTTGATCGCTTCCCACGATTTGAACTGGATTGGGAAGACGACTCAAAGGGCGTTAATTTTGGCTGAGGGTCAGATTCGCATCGATGAGCAAACTCAAGAATTGCTAAAAGATCGATCGACTCTCGAATATTACAATTTGCCGCCAGATTGGTAAAAGGTAATTGCGTGATTTTTGAGTGAGGATGAGAACCAGAAACCGGGGGGTTATGCTCGATCGCGTCTAGGACTGGAAGTGTTAAATTGAGAGAGCAATACTAATCACAATTAAAGCTAATAAAGCTAACCAAACTTGATGCCGCTGACACCAATTTTTGGCCGCTCTTTGCCAGCCACCGCTGATGTCAGGGGTCGCCTGGGGTACGATTGGTTGGGCCTTGTTGTGATAAAGGGTACACTCTTGGGCGAAGGGACGCTGGGGATAGTTGCAGGTGTCGTCTTCGTGGTATGTACAGGTGGTACATAAAAATTCTTGGGGTTTCGATCGATAAAGGGGGATACCGGGATGTCCGAAAGCTTTGAGAGGGGTTTTGCAGTGTCCACAGGTGATGGCTTGGGTGTCCACGGGTAGGTGACAGCGAGGGCAATCTGGCATTGACGTTGCTGGTGATGGGATAGGTTACAGGTAGGTACATTAGGGGGTTTTCCGAACGCCCATGGGTGGATTAGACTCGCCAGCAGGGGCTGGGATGCTCCAAAATAGAAAGGTAGTTGACACTCGCCCGTCAAGCGAAGGACGGGGATTCTTCGTTCACAGACCCAACTTGCTCAGACTGGATGACTCCAATCAAAGTAGAGGTCGAATCTCCCGAAGCGTTGGGGTCTTTGACCCAAGTTCCCACATGCCCTGTGGTACTCAAGGCTAAGCTCAGAATGTTAAGTGCCGCATTCCAGTCTCGGTCTAGAACCAGCCCACATCGACAAACGTGAGTTCTCGTTGATAGAGACTTTTTCACCACCGTGTGACAGCATGAGCATTCTTGGGACCTGTAGGCTGGGTTAACTGCAACAGTTATCTTACCTAACTTCTTTCCAAAATACTCTAACCACTTCCTGAACTGATACCAACCTGCATCATTGATAGATTTGGCGAGACAATGATTCTTTACCAAGTTTTTAATCCTCAAATTTTCATAGGCGACCAAATCGTTAGATTGGATTACGCAACGCGCCACTCTCTTAGCGTGTTCTTCACGTTGCCTACTTATTTTGAGGTGTACTCGCCCTAGTCTATTAATGGCTTTCTGGCGATTGGCAGAGCCTTTCTTTTTACGAGAAACACGGCGTTGTCTAAACTTCAACCGCTTCTCGTTGGTTCGATAAAACTTGGGATTAGGTTCGCTTTGACCGTTGCTGTCGGTGTAGAACTCTTTAAGCCCTACATCCAAACCAACAGTTTTACCAGTTGGTTGAGCAGCTACTGCTTGGTGCTCATTCCTAATCAGAAACTGAACGTAGTAGCCATCAGCCCGACGTACTAACCTGACTCGTTTTATCTGGTCTAACTGGTAGAAATGTAAGTCCCACGTTCCTTTGAGTTTTAGTCTACCAATGCCTTTCTTGTCGATGAAGCTGATTGTACGTCTGTCCTCGGAAAGCTTCCAGCCTGAAGTCTTGTACTCAACTGAGCGACAATTCTTCTTGAACTGCGGATAACCTTTCTTTCCAGGAATTGCCTTTTTACAATTCTCGTAAAACCGAGCGATTGCAGAATAGGCACGCTCAACCGCAACTTGGCAGGCATGAGAGTTCAAGGCATTTACAAAGGGAAACTCTGCCCTCAGCTTAGTGTTATGGCGATATAGTTCCTTCTGTCCTACACCAGGATTATCCATCCAGAATCCGATGCATTTGTTGCGGACAAATTGAGCGGTTCTAATCGCCTCGTCTATCGCCGAATATTGAGTTGTTTTTCCTTTCGCCTTGAATTCTAAGACAATCACTTGACGTGGAACAATTCTACGGCAACTATTGTAGCATAAATAAAGCCGTCAAGCGAAGGACGGGGCTTGAATCCCATTTTTTTGGTAAGCGCTGATGTAACTTTAAGTTTACGCGGTTGGGGCATCGACCGCTAAGTTAGGCAATGTTAGACAGGCTCAGCCTGCAATTGCTGGCTGAGCTTAGAATCTCCTCGCCTTGATAGCTGGGGAGTATGTCAATAATGGTTTCGCAGCTTTGGCAGGTGACTTGAGTCGATCGCATCTTTTGGGGCAAACAGTAGGAAAAATCTATGGATAACAATAACAACTTACTCAAACAACTGGTGATGTTGGGCATTGGTACTACCTCCCTGGTGGCTGAGAAATTGCAGGAAGTCAGCGAGCAATGGGTTAAAGATGGCAAAATCAATCCTGAGCAAGCTCAAACCTTTGTGGAGGACATGACGGAGCAGCTTAAGTCGGAGCAGGGGAATTGGGAGACGCAGTTGCAGCGGCAAATGCGGAATATGCTGCAAGATATGGGTGTGCCACGACAGTCGGAAATGGATGAGTTGCGTGGTAGGCTCGATCGACTCGAACGTCAGGTGAGGGATTTAGAAAATCGTCACTGGCGTTGAGTTTGGTGCGGTGGGGCTGTTCCCTGCTATCCTGTGATAGGACGATCGCCCCAAGGTAGAATGCTCACAAAGGTAGAAAGTAGAATTAACAACTTTCTGCCTTCGGAATTCATACTTCTGTCTGAAGAATGAGTTTGCATCCGCCGTCTGTTTGCAGCGGAATTTTTTTTGGGTTTAGAGCTGGTTTCGAGAAATAATTCTTGAATGTAAGGAGGATTAATTTTGCAAGGAGTTTTAGTCAGCTTGGGAGTAATGCTGGTTTGTGTTTTGTTTTTGATAGTCGCTCAATTTAGCGGTTCTGGGGAAAAAGCAATAGCCGCCGAAGTTAATAGTTCTTTACCCCAGACTGCGATTGAGATATTGTCAGAGCAGTCTTTAAATGAAAATAGTCTCCTAGTAGCTGATGCTACTTTACCGAATGTATCACCTACTAACGATGGAAATAAGATGACTGAAAATACTGAGAAAACTGAGAAGATTGTCACCACAGATTCAGGTTTGAAATATGTTGAATTAAAAGAGGGTGACGGGGCGACTCCCAAAAATGGTCAGACGGTTGTGGTGCACTATACTGGCACTTTGGAGGATGGCACGAAATTTGATAGTTCGCGCGATCGCAATTCTCCTTTCCAGTTCAAAATTGGTGTCGGCCAAGTGATTAAGGGTTGGGATGAAGGTGTGGGTACAATGAAAGTTGGAGACCGACGCCAGTTGATTATTCCTCCCGATTTGGGTTACGGTGCTCGTGGTGCTGGTGGGGTGATTCCTCCCAATGCAACGCTAATTTTTGATGTGGAATTGTTAAAAATCGCTGGTTAAGTAACTCAATCTAATTCAAAGTAAAACTTTTACGATGTTTATAAACCCGGTTTCTCTAAGAAACCGGGTTTCTTGAATTTAGATCTTTTTTCTATGTAATGAACAGGCAAGATGCCTGTTCCACAAAGAGAAATCAGGAGACTGCACGTTGTGATTAACTGCGTCTAGCTTGCAGATTTAAGAATTTTGTTACCTGGCCATCGAATAATAATTTAATGATACCTGTAGGGCCGTTTCTGTGTTTAGTGATAATGACTTCTGCAATTCCGCGATCGGGGGTATCTGGATTATAATATTCATCACGGTACAACATAATTACTAAATCGGCGTCTTGTTCGATACTTCCACTTTCTCTCAAATCAGACATCATCGGCCGCTTATTTGTCCGCGCTTCCACACCCCGACTCAACTGAGATAAAGCAATAATTGGTACAGCTAGTTCGCGGGCTAAACCTTTGAGGCTTCTGGTAATTCGAGATAGTTCTTGGACGCGATTGTCGCTGCTACCTTCCATTAATTGTAAGTAATCTAGCAGGATTAATCCTAGGGTTCCGCCTTGTTCTGCTTGAAGGCGACGGGCTTTTGAGCGAATTTCTGTCACTGTAATATTAGGAGTGTCATCAATAAACATTGGCAATTCTGAGAGGCGGCCAATAGCTGTACTGATGGGTTCCCATTCGTTTTGACTAATTCTGCCCGATCGCAATCGGTTACTTTCTATTCTAGCTTCACCGGACAAAATACGCTGCACTAGCTGTTCTTTGGACATTTCTAGGCTAAAAATGGCAACCGGCAATTTTTGTGGCCCAGCGGCGATGTGGTGGGCGATGTTGGTACAAAAGGCTGTTTTGCCCATGGCCGGGCGCCCCGCAACGATGATTAAATCCGATCGCTGAAAGCCTCCTGTCATAGCATCTAAGTCATAAAAACCGCAGGGAATACCGGGAAGTGTGAGTCCTTCATTCCGATTTTCGAGGTCTTGAAATGTCTGATTTAGGGTTTCGCCGATGGATACTAAATCTTGTTGGGGACGTTCTTGAGTTATGCTAAAAATTTGTTGTTCGGCGCGGTCTAAAACTGTTTCTAAAGGTGTGGCGGTCTCGTGGCCTAATTGTACGATGTTGTTACCTGCTATGATTAATTTCCGTCGCTGGTATTTGTCTTCTACTAAGACGGCATATTGGTCGATGTTGACAGCAGAAACGGTGCGATCGACTAATTGTGCTAGTTTGCTTTGTCCTCCTATTTGTTCTAACTGATTGCGATCGGCTAATCGAGTAGTAACTGTCATTAAATCCGTAGGCTGACCTTGAAAAAACAAGTCTAAAGCCGATCGATAAATGACTTGATGAGCGCTGATGGCAAAAAATTCAGGACGCAAAAGTTCAGCAATTCGGGAAATAGCTTCGGGGTCAATTAAAATCCCGCCCAGAATTGCTTCTTCTGCCTCTACATTTGTTGGCATCAAGTCGCTCATTAGTTATGGGGAATAGGGAATCGGGAATTGGGAATGGGGAATGGGGAATTGGGAATTGGCAATGGGTTATCCGTTACTAGCTTGGGGCTGCCAATGCCCCATGCCATCCCCCCTTGGGGGGGGTAGGGGGGGTTGTCCAATGCCCAATGCCCAATACCCAATTACATGGGAATAACTTGAATTGCAACTTCAGCGGTAACTTCTGCGTGTAATTTGATTTCAGCTTTATAAGTACCAGTTTCGCGAATTTCCGGCAGGGAGATGCCACGGCGATCGACTTCTTGACTGGTAGAGTTGAAAATCAGTTCTGCTACTTCTTGGTTGGTAACAGTACCAAAAATAGCGTTTCCTTCGCCGACTTGCTTGGAGATGATGAAGGGACCTGCTGCTTCCAAGGCTGTTTTGCGGACTTCAGCTTGCTGCTTGAGCTCTAGCTGGCGGAGTCTTTCTGTTTCTCTGCGACGTTCTGCTTGCTTGAGAATGCCCGGAGTGGCCCGAAATCCCATGCCTTGGGGTACTAGGTAGTTGCGGGCGTAACCGGGGGCTACTTCTACTACATCGCCAGCTTTACCCAGCTTGCTGACATCTTTGTTTAAAACTAATTGGACGCGCTTGGCCATGATCGTTGCTAGTGGTTTTTAACTCGAACATTCTATGATACCGAAGTCTGAGTGGCGATCGCAACCAGGAAGGAAAAAGCAAACAGGACGCCCATACTCAAAATCGCTCTTTCATACCCCGCAAGCGGGCGAAGGTTTGCACCGAATCCTGGCTGTTGGTGGCTAATTGAAGGTTAGGATGATCCCAGCGCAAGAATGGGTTGGTGCTTTTTTCTAGTGCGATCGATGATGGTATCGTGGCTTGATTACGACTGCGGGCAGCCTTGACTCCGGCGAAACGCTTCTGTAAATCTAGATTGTCACTATCTACAGTCAAGGCAAATTGCAGATTATTGAGGGTGTATTCGTGGGCGCACCAGACTCTAGTATTATCTGGCAGGTTTCGCAGTTGTTCCAGGGAAGCTACCATCTGACTGGGAGTACCTTCTTTGAGTCGGCCACAACCTCCGCCAAATAGGGTGTCACCGCAGAATAATTCCCCGGTTTCGGCTGGGTTGTTGGGCGGGAAATAGTAGGCGATGTGGGCTTTTGTGTGTCCGGGTAGGAATAAGATGGAGGCGGTTCTGTCTGCGAAAGAAACTCGATCGCCCCCTTGTAAAAAGATTTGCTGTCCCGGAATTCTGCCCCTGTCTTCTGCGCCACCGTAGACTTTAACTTGGGGGAAGCGATCGATCAGTTCCAGGTTGCCACCTATATGATCGTTGTGGTGGTGGGTAATCAAAATTTTGGTTAATTCGGCTCCCAGTGCTTGCAGTTGCTGCAAGACTGGTTGGGCTTGGGCTGGATCGATGACTGCTGCTAGATTGCGATCGCGATCGTGCAGCAAAAAAATGTAATTGTCCGACAGTACGGGAAGTCGATAAACTTGCATATAGCGTTTCTCCAATAAATTAGTTAGTCTTGGGCATAGAGCATGAGGCATCGGGCATCGGAATAGTTAATTTTTTCCTTCCTTCTTCCTGAATTTCCCCCCTTGGGGGGGCCACTTCTTCCTGAATTTCCCCCCTTGGGGGGGGTAGGGGGGGGTAACTTCTTCCTTCTTCCTGAAGCGGTTCAGCCAGCGGAGTCGAAGGGCCTTCTTCCTTCTTCCTTCTTCCTTCTTCCTTCTTCCTTCTTCCTTCTTCCTTCTTCCTTCTTCCTTCTTCCTTGATAACAACAGTATGCGAACATCTCAGAACAAATCCAACTTAACACTCACTCAAATGGTCGATCGCATTTTAGCATCGGGCAAGATTGCCCGCCGGGAACATTTAATTCTAACTTCTGCCATCCTGTCCAACGAGAAAATTTCCGAAGACGAACGATATCAAATCAATCGAATCTTTGATTACATTCAAATTGGTCGCCTCAAGTTTATTGATTAAACTTGTTGTAAATTCATCATATAATCAACATAGGTAGTAAAACACAAAAGGCAGAAAAAAATGAGTGTAGACCAAGGAACTATTTTAGTAACCGGGGGAGCTGGATATATTGGTTCTCACGCCGTATTGGCACTAAAACGTGCAGGTTACAACGTGTTAATTTTGGATAATTTAGTTTACGGTCATAGTGATTTAGTAGAGCAGGTATTAAAGGTTGAATTAGTGGTAGGAGATACCAACGATCGCGCTTTACTAGACAAAATATTTGCCACTCACAATATTGCAGCCGTCATGCACTTTTCTGCCTATGCTTATGTGGGCGAGTCCGTTACTGACCCAGCTAAATATTACCGTAACAATGTCATCGGTACTATTACTCTTTTAGAAGCCACGATCGCTGCTGGAGTGAAAAAAATTGTATTTTCTTCTACCTGCGCCACCTACGGAGTACCGCAAAAAATTCCCCTCACAGAAGACCACCCACAGCATCCGATCAACCCCTACGGTACTACTAAATTGATGGTAGAACAAATTTTATCAGATTTTGATACCGCTTACAATTTTAAGTCTGTTTGTTTCCGCTATTTTAATGCTGCCGGTGCCGATCCGAGTGGGTTGTTGGGAGAGGATCACAACCCCGAAACTCACCTGATCCCCCTAGTGTTGCTGACTGCTTTGGACAAGCGAGATTCTATTTCAATTTTTGGGACAGATTATGATACTCCTGACGGTACTTGCATTCGAGATTACATTCATGTTAACGATTTAGCATCTGCTCATCTTTTAGGATTAGAATATTTGTTAAATGGTGGAAAATCCGATGTCTTTAATTTAGGCAACGGCGGCGGTTTTTCCGTAAAAGAGGTGATAGAAGCTGCGAGGGAAGTGACTGGAAAAGAGATTAAGACTGTTGAGTGCGATCGACGTCCGGGAGACCCTCCTGCTTTAGTGGGTAGCAGCGAGAAAGCCATTAAAACACTAGGTTGGTCTCCTGAATATCCACATATTAAGGATATTATATCCCATGCTTGGGAATGGCACAAAAAACGCCACTCCTAGGCAAGCATTACTTAAATAATCGGGGAAAAAATCTCTCCAACTCCCCCTTTTTTTTACCCTTGGGGCACGGCGATTTCATTCTCAGGCGTTGGGTATTCCCTACCAGAGAATGATGATTTTGTAGGCGTAGTGGATGGTGCGTGCCTACCCTCCCCATCTACTACAAGCGAGATTTATCATGGGTTTCAGTAGTATGCTAATCATATCTGCTAAATCGGGACAACTTGGGAACAGACTACTACTTTTTGCTAATTTCATCGCTGTGGCGATCGAGCATAATTTAACAGTCATCAATCCGGCTTTTGAGGAATATGCAGATTTTTTTGTGGGTACATCCCGCGATTTTTTGTGTTGTTATCCTCCTCCATATTTTACATTGCCCTGTAACAAATTTATCCGAAATAAATATTATAACTTAATTAAGTATTTAAATAATAAAAAAATATGGAAAACGCAAGAAATAACTAGAGAAAAACCTTTTAACTGGGTGAATTATCAGGGTTCAGACACACTCAAGTACACTTCTACTATTTGTTTTCAAGGCTGGCTATTTCGAGATGGCTGGTTTGTAGAAGATTTGCCACAATTACAAAAGTACGCTCACCAAATTAGAGCCTACTTTACACCTTTAAAAAAATATCAAATTAATATAGATAGTTTGATATTAAATGTAAAACAGAATGCTGATATGATCGTCGGAATTCATATTCGTCAAGGCGATTACGAACAGCACCAAAAGGGGAGATACTTTTACAAAACTGAGCAATATTTAGAATTCATGACTTTTTTAGTCAAACTATTTGAAACTAAGCAAGTTACATTTTTTATTTGCTCTAATCTTGACCAAGAACCTAGTTTATTTGATAATTTTAACTGCGTTTTTGCCAAGGGTCATTTAATCGAAGATATGTATGCTTTGGCTGAGTGTGACTATATTGTCGGGCCACCTAGCAGTTATACTATGTGGGCTTCATTTTACGGCGAAAAACCTCTTTACATGATCAGAGATATCAGTCAAACAATTAATTTGAAGGATTTTGTGCATTTTTATGAATGGCAAGGACTTTTTAATTATCGAGATAACTGGAGCGAGAGTTTTTGGGAGTGGACGCACTGAGGTAAGCTGCTACCCATCTCCAGTGTTTGTTAATTCGAGAAAGTGGCAAAGAGAGGGCAAGATCCAGAAAAATATATACTATTTTTATAAGGGTATAAGTTTATAATTAACATACCATAGTCCTTAAATAAATCAATGACTTCAAAAAAATTAGAAGCTAAGGGTTTTATCACTATTTTAACTGGTTTGTATTCTTTTCAAGATTGCGTTCATTTTCTAGCCTCTGTCAGGAAGTTTCACCGCGAACCAATTATTGTTTTAATAGATAAAGTCCCAAGATTTTTATATCCCTTACTTCAGGTGTTTGGAAATGTGAGATTACAGCCAGCACCGCCGAACGAAAATCCTGTTTTAGCTTCGCGACAAGCTAAACTGAGCTTATATCAAGTATCTCCTTTTGAGAAAACTATTTATCTCGACTCCGATATTTGTTTGTTGTCCCCAATAGATGAAGTTTTTGACTATCTTGATGAGGTGGAGTTGTTGGTGACAGAAGATGTACAGCCGGCGATCGCCAAAGCTGCTAATTTATTAAGAGTCAAGCAACCTATTCTCTCAACTCTGCAATCAGTAGGACTACCGCTCAACGAAAATAGCATTCAATATAATGGAGGCTTTATCGCCTTTACCAACAGCAGTAACAATCAGGAATTATTCAAGTATTTTAAGAAATATTTCAATTTAGTAGTTACCCATCAAGATGTGCTATTGTTAAAAGATCAGGGAGCTTTTGCTGCTGCTATTGCATCTGTCAAGCCGAAAATAAAAACCTTGTCGGCTGTTTACAATTACTTGGACAAATGGAAAGAAGTTTATAGGATTGACGAGCCGATCAAGGTAATGCACTGTACTTATCCTTACCGCCCGCAGTACGCGAAGAATGTGACGAGAACGCTATTTACTAGAATATTCGATCGCACTGCTAAAATATTTTTACCAAATCAAATTAACAATCCCTGGCGCTTAAAATAGACTCTCTCTAACTCTGCGCCAAGAGCGCCCTCTGCGGTTCATTAAAAAAAACATCATTCACAACAAATGAAATAGGATAGATCTAGCTGCTGTGCAACATTATACTCAAGAATTCTACAAATACTTGCAAAAAACATCCCAAGAATCAGCCAGAGAAATCATTCCAATTATTTGGGAATTTGTGCAGCCACAGCGAGTAATTGATGTCGGTTGTGGGACAGGAACTTGGTTGTCAGCATTCACAGAATTCGGCGTTAAAGATATTTTGGGCATAGATGGTGCTTGGGTTGACCCAAAAATGCTGGAAATTCCGGCTGACAAATTTTTAACATTAGATTTAAGTCAGCCTTTACCTATTGAGCAAAAATTTGATTTAGTTGTTTCCTTAGAAGTAGCAGAGCACATAGCCCCGGAGTGCGCCCAGATATTTGTGAACTCTTTAGCGAAGTTGGGTCCAGTAATTTTGTTCTCGGCCGCAGTACCATTTCAAGGGGGAACAAACCACATAAACGAACAGTGGCCGGAATATTGGGCGAAACTATTTCAAGCACAAGGATATGTAGCCATTGACTGCGTGAGAAACAAAATATGGCAAAACGATCGCGTCCGATGGTACTATGCCCAAAACATACTGATATTTGCAAAACAGGAATATTTAACAACTAATCCCATGTTACAAAAAGAGGCAGATAGAACTAACTTTTTACAACTTGCCTTAATTCATCCATACCTTTATTTGCGAACAGCTTCAGAAGCAACTAAATTAAGACAAGAAGTCAAAGATGCTCTAGGATTAACAGACCCAAGAATTTCGGTAAAGAAAGTATTTTTTGCTTTGCTAACCTTGACAAAATCTCGGTTAAGTGGCAAAATAAAACAACTTTTTTTAAAAAATACCAAGTGAAAGTTTCGTTAGTCGCGAGCGATTTGTCAGGAGGGGGTGCAATTCGTGCTTTTCTGTTAGCTCAAGTTCTGATTGAGCTTAACTGTGATGTAGAAATTGTCGGATTTATGTTTGGTAAGGAATTATATGCAATTCCTCCTCATGGCATCCCGGTATATGCGATACCGGGGAGCAAATATCCGGGTTTTTTGATGAACGCTCAAAAACTTTTGAAAAAAATAGATGGGGATATTATTTATGCAGTCAAACCTAAACCTAGCAGCTTTGGTTTATCATTGCTCAAAAAACTGGAGACTCACCGCCCTATAATTTTAGATATAGACGACTGGGAACTGAGCTGGTTCGGCGGAGACGAATGGAAATATCGCCCTGATTTCAAACAACTTTACCGAGATATTGTAAAAAAAAATGGTCAATTGAGAGAACCAGATCATCCGCTGTATATTAAGTGGATGGAAAGTTTAGTTTCCCGTGCGGATGCTGTCACTGTGGATACGGAGTTTTTAAAACAACGTTTTGGTGGTGTATATTTGCCTAATGGCAAGGATACTGAAATGTTCGATCCCGCTAAATACCATCCTGAATTAAGCAGACAGCGTTACGGGTTGTCCGGGTATAAAATTTTAATGTTTCCGGGTGCACCAAGACCTCATAAAGGCGTTGAGGATGTTTTGATGGCCCTCGAACAGCTAAATGAGCCAGATTTAAGATTAGCGATCGTGGGCGGAAGTCCTTATGATGATTATGACGATCGACTTATGCAACAATGGGGGCGTTGGATTATTAAACTGCCAAAATTTCCAGTGGAAAGGATGCCTGAAGTTGTAGCGGCGGCTCATATTGTCGTTGTTCCTCAGCGAGAGACTTTGACAGCGGTGGCTCAGTTTCCGCTCAAGTTGACAGATGGGATGGCAATGGCTAAGCCTGTTTTGTCTACGCGAGTGGGGGATATTCCTGAAATTTTAGGCGGCACGGGTTATTTAGTAGAGCCTAATTCTCCGACTCAAATTTCCCAGAAAATTCAATGGATATTTCAAAATTTGACAGCAGCAAATCTGCAAGGAATGAAAGCTAGGGAAAGATGCGTAGAAAAATATAGCATTAAAACAATGGCCCCGGTCCTTTCAGATATAATTGCAGGTATATCGAGGTAATTTTTTAGTGACTGAATGGAGGAAGATACACTGGCTGTAATTCAAAAAGATTTTGAAATGTCGTACTATTTAGCTGGAAATGCTTCATGTCTGCAAATAAGCTACTCCTAAAATTTGCCAGACGATATCCAGGCAGGATTTTTTTGACTGTGTTCCTGGGATTCTCTGGGGCTTTATTCAATGGTATCAGCACTACTCTGATTGTACCAGTGCTTTTGAATTTTTTGCAGGAAGCTGTCGAGTTGCGGGGTGCCCCACCTTTAATTAAAATTTTGATGTATCCCTTTGAAGGAATGCCTCAAAATCAGCGTTTGGTGTTAATGACCGTTGCGATAGTTCTGACAATTATATTTAAAAATATTGCTAGTTATGCTAATACTTTAGTAGCTACTTCTCTGACGCGGGCTTTGACTTTTGACTTGCGAGAGGCTGGATTGCGCTTGTTATTAGAAGTAGACTTGGATTATTACTCAAAAACTAAAGTAGGCGATTTAATTAATAGATTGGGCGGAGAAGTAGGTCGAACTGCTAATGCAATTGGCACGGCTATCGGGGTGTTTACTACCTCAATTACTGTTTTGGTGTTTGTGGGTTTGCTGCTTTCAATATCTTGGAAAATGACGCTGACATCTACGATTTTGTTGGGGCTGGTTGCTTGGACAAATCAGTATATTATTAACCGTTCTAAACATTTTGGTATGATGTTATCGGAAATGTCTAAAGATTATTCAGTGGGGATATTGGAAACTATCACTGGGATTAGACTTGTCAAGTCAACGGGGAACGAAGAAAAAGAGTACGAGCGGATTAAAAAATTAATTCATAGGCGAGAACAAGCGGATTTTTCAGCTCAGATAAACTATGCAGCGATCGCTCCTATCAACGAAGTTGTGAATTTGCTGGTTATTATTTTAATTATATTTATAGGTAGGACAATATTTGTCAATGAAATAGAGTCTATTTCTACGGTTCTACTAACATATTTGTTGGTGCTTTTTAGACTAATACCTCTGATTTCTCAATTAAATAGTGGTCGCAGTCAATTTGCTAATACATCGGCTAGTGTAGAGGTTGTTAATAAATTTTTAAGATGTGATGACAAGCCATTTATGCGGAATGGGTTAGTGCCATATACTCATTTGCGATCGGGAATTCATTTTAATAAAATATCTTTTAGTTATCCAAATTATAAAAACTTAGTTCTGCAAGGAATAGATTTATTTCTACCTCACGGTACTACTTTGGCTTTAGTAGGAAGTTCAGGTTCTGGTAAATCAACTTTAGCAGATTTACTACCGAGATTTTACGATCCTACCGAAGGTTGTATCTCGATCGATGGCGTGGATCTGCGCGACTTTGATGTCAAAAGCTTGAGAAAAGCTATGGGAATTGTTAGTCAAGATACGTTCTTGTTTAATGCGTCAGTACGCGACAATATTGCTTATGCTAGGCAAGAAGCAACAGAAGCAGAAATTGTGGAGGCAGCGAAGGGAGCAAATGCTTACGAGTTTATCAAACAGTTGCCGGAGGGATTGGATACTCAAATTGGCGATCGGGGTGTGATCCTATCGGGAGGGCAGCGTCAGAGAATTTCCATTGCTAGAGCTTTGCTGCAAAACCCAGAAATTTTAATTTTAGATGAAGCAACGAGCTCCCTGGATACAGTGGCGGAAAGGTACGTACAAGAGGCGATCGAGAAATTGAGTTACGATCGCACCACGTTAGTCATTGCCCACCGCCTCTCCACAGTCCAAAAAGCCCATAAAATCGCTGTGATCGATCGGGGACGAGTAGTAGAAATTGGTTCTCACAAAGACTTGTTAGCAAAAGGAGGATACTACACCCGCTTGCATTCTATGCAATTTGCCGAAGAAACTGCTCGCGACGAAGCTTTAATTAGAGGTTCTTACGAAATTCGCACTCGTCTAACTCCCATGATAGCTTACCTAAAATTGCTACTAGATGAAATGGTAGATTCTCCCGAAGAAAGGGATGAATTAATCAGAGAATCCTTTCAATCCGCTGCTAATATTTTTGAGACTTTAGAATTTATTGAAAATACAATCAGGCGTCAGGCTGTTCAAAAGTAGTCAGTTGGCAGTTGGCAGTTGGCAGTTGGCAGTAGTCAACAATTACCCATGCCCAATGCCCAATGCCCAATGCCCAATGCCCAATGCCCAATTCCCAATTCCCAATACCCAATTCCCATGTCTCCATATTATGTATTCTTCACCCGCAATATATTGCCACAACCGAATGTAGCTAGCTTAGTTCAAGTTGCACACTCGGCGAATGCCGCAGCAAATCTCGGTTTACCCGCAGTGTTAGTATATCTCCGTAAAGGATGGACTGCTCTTAATCCAGTAGATTTACTCCATCCTTTTCAACCTAGAAAACCCGATGAAAAACTTGCCAAAATCTACAACATTCAAGAAAACTTAAAAGTAGCAGATTTACCCATGCCGTGGCCAATCGACCTTTGGGACAACAAGTGGACGAGTTCGAGTACAATAGTATCAAAATACTACCTACCAATGCACCTGCGGAAATCAACTCAAATTGTCCACAGTCGCGACTGGAACTTTGTCAAAGCAGCAATAAAACATGGAATTCCCGCTATCTACGAACAGCATCATCACGAAAACAAGAAGTTTGAACCAGAAATTGTCCGCAATCCTCTGTTTCAAATTGCTGTAACTGTTGCCGATACAGTGCGAGATAGCATGATGCAAAATGGAATGCCGCCAGAAAAAGTAATTATGCTGCACAATGGTTTCAATCATTTATTTTTCGCCCGACAAACGGCGGCCTCCCAGAATTGGCGACAGCAGCTATTAACAGATGAAAGAGAGCATTTAGCAGTTTATGCAGGGGGACTTTACCCGTTTAAAGGTGTGGATATGTTAGTGGATGTGGCGAAGGAATTGCCGGGAGTTCAATTTGCGATCGCCGGTGGTAGCGAATCCCAAGTAACAGCCTACCAAAAATTAGCCAAATCCCAGCAAGTTAACAACATAAAATTTCTCGGCTACCTCCCACAGAATCAACTTGCTAGCTTGCTACAAGCCGCTGATGTTTTAACTCACCCTCACTGTTGGACAGAAGCTGCGACATTTACATCTCCTTTAAAATTCTTTGATTATATGGCATCGGGAACTCCAATTGTGGCGACAGAGATTCCATCTTTGCGGGAGTTTAAATCGGGAAACATCGCTGCGACTTGGTGCACACCCGATAACCCCTATGAATTTGCACAAAGCATTCAAAGTAGTTTAATAAAATATCCCAGGAAGGTAGAAGGTTATGCAGAAACTATGGATTTTGTCAAGCAATTTTCCTGGGAAAATCGGATTGAGAAAATTTTGAGTTATGTAGACGAGCAAGTGCGATCGCAACTACTTACATAATTTAAAATTGGTTCCTAGTAAATAAGGACTTTAGCCATTCTTCTGAGAGGAGTTCAGTCCTCACTACAAACCTATGATGGTTCGTATTAACCACATAATATTAAAAATGAACCCAAAAATCATCGGCACAATCACCACCTACCCCGCCATGAGCCAAAGCGACTGGCTGTGGCAACAAACCCCGGAAAACTTCGGAAAATGGGGAAACATTCAAATGCTAGCAAATCACCCAGAACCAGACTTTTTACTCATGTATCAATTCGACTTTCCCCAAGCGCCGAAAAAGCGATCGTGGCTGGACAAAATTCGCCATTTTACCCCTCAAACTTCCGAAAATCAACTACTTCGAGAAAAATTGCGCGGAGTACCCAAAGAACGCATTATTTACCTAATTCGCGAGCCACCATTACCAGAAGTCATTGAAATTACCAAAGCCAACTACGAACAAGCCAAACTTTACTGCGGTTACATTTCCGGGCCAGACGACTTCGCACCAAACCCAAATTATATGCCCGCAATTTGGTATCACAGCAACTCATTTCGAGAACTCGATCAAATGCCTCCACCCGCTAAAACTAAAGCCTGTTCTTGGATTACTTCAGGTGTTAGCCGTAGTGCCAATCACCGCCAGCGATTAGAGTTTATCAAATTGCTGCAAGCACAAGAATTAAATTTTGACCTTTACGGGCGAAACCTGCCCAATTGGGCGGGCGGTAAGGGCATTGTGAACAATAAATGGCACGCCGTTGCACCCTACTATTACAACTTAGCTATTGAAAATTATGCAGCCAACGATTGGTATGTGAGCGAGAAGCTTTGGGATGCTTTGTTAGCTTGGTGTTTGCCGATTTATTACGGCGGTGCTGCGGCGGATAAATTGTTGCCGGCGGGGAGTTTTCTGCGGCTTCCCAGTCTGGATGAGACAGGAGTAGAATTTATCAGAGAGGTGATGGCAACTCCCGATTATTGGCATGAAGCGATCGAGAAAATTGCGGAAGCCAGACAAATAATTCTCCACGAATTGAACCTGCTCAATTGGTTGGCTAATTTTACATCTTAGAAGATTGGCGGGGAAGCATCTTGTCAGCACTTACGCATGGGGGGTCAAAAACCCCTGGTGGTTGCCCTTCGACTACGCTGGCTGAACCGCGGAGTCGAAACCCTGCGTGAATATTTGTCGAAAAAAAGGACTAATATAAAATCCTCTCTTCCGAGTCCTGTATTAAACTCTCTCTTCTCTTGCTTCGCGTACTTCGCGCCTTCGCGGTTAAATCACCTGACGATACAACCGAGTCGGTGATAGCGCCCAGAGATGCTGCTAAAGTTGAGGATGGGAGCAGACCAAAAACCAACCCCAGGCAAGATTTTTGGGGAAGAACCTTTCTGATACACACCCTTAGCACTTATAATTACTACAAGAATATTTACATAGTTCAACAGGTTCTTAAAGAACCTCACGATCCTTAATGAAGCTTAAAATTAGTAAATTGTTCGTTAAAGTTACCTGGAACCCCCAGAAGGCTGTAGGCTGCCCCGTCTGGTTAGCGGTGAGATAAATAATGATGCCTCGGATACTTGTTATTGACGATGACGCGGCGATCGCGGAACTCGTAGCCATTAACCTAGAAATGGCTGGGTACGAAGTAACCCACGCAGAAGACGGCATCAAAGGTCAGGCCCTAGCCATACAACTGCTACCAGACTTGATCGTCCTAGACCTGATGTTGCCTAGAGTAGACGGATTCACAGTATGTCAGCGTTTGCGACGAGACGATCGCACCGCCGACATTCCCGTCTTGATGTTGACCGCCTTAAGTCAAACTCAAGACAAAGTAGAAGGCTTCAACTCCGGTGCCGACGACTACCTCACCAAGCCCTTTGAACTAGAAGAAATGCTAGCGCGAGTGCGAGCTCTACTGAGGCGCACAGACCGCATTCCCCAAGCAGCCAAACACTCCGAAATCCTTAACTACGGGCCACTGACCCTTGTACCAGAAAGGTTTGAAGCTGTTTGGTATACTCAGATTGTCAAATTGACCCACCTAGAGTTCGAGTTACTACACTGCTTGCTTCAGCGCCACGGTCAGACAGTCTCTCCCAGCGAAATTCTTAAAGAAGTCTGGGGTTATGACCCCGACGACGACATCGAAACCATTCGCGTACACATCAGACACCTGAGAACCAAGATGGAACCAGATCCCCGCCATCCTCGGTACATCAAAACCGTATACGGAGCCGGCTATTGTCTGGAATTACCCAGCAACGAGCAAGTAGCCGAGGAAAGCAAATCATCTGCTTGAGTTAGTGCGCCAGAAGATGCCACAACCAATTAAAAATCTAGCTAAAAAAGCCTGAGAACACTTGCTTGCTCTCAGGCTTTTGATTTCTAATAGATCCAAAAAATCCTGTTTCGAGATTTAAATTTATCAATATATAAAAACAATTCCCCATCAAGCAACCTCAGTATCGCAGCGTTGATGTTCCATCCGAAATACATTCGCGTACAAACTAGCAACAATCTGTTTACCTTCCTGGGTTAACTGTAAATAACCCAGAGATTCGCTGATGTGCGGATAAATACCGCTCCAGTAAAACTTCGAGTAGCTTTGGAGCAAGTCCCCCGGATGTCGGTAGCCCAAAACCTTAGTATCACCGCTTTCTTCCAATTCGTAAAACAGCGCGCCGATTTTTTGTAAATATTGTGGGTTGCTCAGTTGACCGATCAAGTTCGCACCGCGAACTAAACTCGAATAATTAACTACATTTTGATTAGCGTTGCTCTCAAGCACCGAAAAACGAGTTTCCTCGATGTTTTGCTTGATGGCTTCAGCATTAATTAGCTTGTGATTCCCGAAGCGTTCGTCAATGAAGAGTTTAGCTCTATCAACTCGGTAAGGTGCTAGGCTGGCTGCGGTTGCACCGGGAGGAAGGGCAATTTTTATGCCATTTTTTCCTGTAGCGTACAATCCTTCTGCTTGTTGGTCCAGTCGGCAAACTCCTTTGACATATCCAATATCTTGACACAACAACGAAATGATGAAGTGAAGCCAATCTTCGCAGGATACTCCTCCTTTGCGAATGTGTTTTCCCCGCAAGATTTCTTGACCGACGAGGGTGACACAAATTGCGTGTTCTACATTATGATAAAGAGCGTCGCTGTTGGCAATGTTTTCTAATGCCATTGCTCCCACCCAAGAAATTATATCCGCATAATCTGATTTATACCCTCCGTAAGTGCGGCTATAGCCATTTTCAAGGTGTTGAATGAAAGCCTCAATTAGTAGTTCAGTAGAATTAAACATACCCGTCCTTTTATCCTAGTATCGCCTACGCTATTATCATTTTTAACTGTTTGTCGGTCTATGTTGAATCCCTCGCGAATTCATTGAAACTGAACTTAAAAATTACCAATTTTCTATAAAGTTAGTCCATCACCGACAGCCATCCCCGGCGTACGGCGTAAAGTAGTCTGCTGATGATTTTTTGGTCGTCTGAGCTTCGGGAAGTTTGAGAATTAATTGCGGATTGAATCTCTTGTAACTGATTTTTTTCAATGGTTCCAGATTTCCAAATGTTTAAGTAGAGTTCGGAAATTGTATATTCGGGAATAAAAGTTTTGGTTCTCATGGCGGGTCTAGTTGAATTTATATTGTTTATTATTGGGGTATTTTCTATAATCTTATGTGATATGGATCGACCCGTAGCTGTGATGCGATCGCCAGAGTCAAGTTTAGGCCCGTCTCCCAAAGGATTCAAGACATCAAGGCTATTTTTCACTAAACCCGGTTTCTGCCTCCGGGACTGAGATTGCCTTGACCACTGCACTCCTTAAGCTGGCTAAAAACTCCCGCAAATAAGTTCCAGCCGTGGCTGGCGATCGAAAAAATATTGCCAAAAAGAGTTGAGTCGTGTACAATACAGAGTCTGGTATCCTCATTCATCCATAATTTTCCCCAAAATCCCATCTCCGCATAGGGGAAGGGACTTTCAGTGCGGATGCCACAAAATCACTCTATTCAGCAAAAAGCTAGAAATGCCGTAACTCATGCCCACTATTCAGCAACTCATTCGTTCAGCACGAGAAGAAACGCAGAAAAAAACCAAATCGCCAGCTCTCAAAAGTTGCCCCCAGCGCCGCGGAGTTTGCACCAGAGTGTACACAACCACCCCGAAAAAACCTAACTCGGCGCTGCGAAAGGTGGCGCGGGTGCGGCTTACCTCTGGTTTTGAAGTCACAGCCTATATCCCCGGTATTGGTCACAACTTGCAAGAACACTCGGTAGTAATGATCCGTGGCGGTAGGGTAAAAGATTTGCCTGGAGTTAGATACCACATCATTCGCGGTACATTAGACACCGCAGGGGTCAAAGACCGCAAACAAGGTCGTTCCAAATACGGGGCCAAACGTCCTAAAGCAGCGAAGAAATAAAACGTAACTTGCATCTTTGAGGGGTTAGAGAGCCAAAATAAACCCTCGATCGCCCGTTGATAGCTAATTAATAGTCGATCGATAGCTCACAAAAACCCCAAACTCCATCATTCAAAATCAAAAATCCCAAATAGAACTATGTCTCGCCGCACAGTTATTCAAAAACGTCCAGTCCCCCCCGATCCAACCTACAACAGCCGGTTGGTAAGCATGATGGTGAGGCGGATTATGCAGCACGGTAAAAAATCCGTTGCCTCCAGCATCGTCTACGACGCCCTCAAAACCATCCAAGAACGCACAGGAGCCGAACCGTTAGACTTGTTTGAAAAAGCAGTCAAAAACGCGACACCCCTAGTGGAAGTCAAAGCACGTCGTGTAGGTGGAGCCACCTACCAAGTGCCGATGGAAGTCCGTTCCGATCGCGGCACAACCCTCGCCCTCCGCTGGCTGATCAGATTTGCCAGAGCCAGAACCGGCCGCTCCATGGCCGCCAAGCTCGCCAACGAACTGATGGATGCAGCCAACGAAACAGGTAGCGCCATTCGCAAACGCGAAGAAACCCACCGTATGGCAGAAGCCAACAAGGCCTTCGCCCACTACCGCTACTAATCGCCAAATCTGGTAAGTCGAATTGGACGATTTTGTGGTATGAGAGCATTGGGTGAGAGATTGGAAAGTGTAAATTTTTAGTATTGAGGTTGCTTCACCAAGGCCTAGGCTGCGAGCCATGAAGCAAACTCAAAACTGGAAAACTCACAATTCAAAACTCTCTTAATCCTCCATGTCAAATCCTTAATATTTTTGTAAACAAATCTTGCAAAAAATATTAAAATGTAACAATAAGCTCCATGTACTTATGCTGTCAGTCACTAGCGACTGCAAAATAGGGTTTCTGTGTAGTATAATTGTATTATAACAGCAGAGCGATAAATCGATCGCGGTTGGCTAAACCGTGAAAGCTTACTGAGGGATAGCCGCTCCCATGCTCCCGATGAAGTAAGAAGCAAATGTCTAGATTTGTCTAGTATTTGTATACCAGAATACTCAAGGAGGTAGCTGTGGCACGTACCGTCCCGCTAGAAAAAACCCGCAACATCGGCATCGCAGCCCACATTGATGCGGGCAAAACAACAACAACAGAAAGAATTCTGTTCTATTCAGGCATGGTTCACAAAATGGGTGAAGTGCACGATGGAACAGCAGTTATGGACTCGATGGATCAAGAGCGGGAGCGGGGAATTACGATTACTGCCGCCGCTATCACCACCACTTGGAAAGATCACAAAATCAACATCATTGACACTCCCGGACACGTAGACTTCACGATCGAAGTCGAACGCTCCATGCGGGTGCTAGATGGAGTGATCGCAGTATTCTGCTCGGTAGGCGGAGTTCAGCCACAATCGGAAACAGTTTGGCGACAAGCCGATCGGTACAAAGTGCCACGGATTGTGTTCGTCAACAAAATGGATCGGATGGGCGCTAACTTTTATAAAGTCTACGGTCAAATTCGCGATCGCATGAGAGCGAACGCCGTACCAATCCAAATCCCGATCGGCAGTGAAGAAAACTTCCGGGGAATTGTAGACCTAGTGCAAATGAAAGCCTATATCTACAACAACGACACCGGCACTGATATCGAGGAAATAGAAATCCCCGATGAAGTAAAGGATCTAGCCGCCGAATACCGCACCAAACTGATCGAATCAGTAGCAGAAACCAGCGACGCCCTCACCGAGAAATACCTCGAAGGCGTAGAACTAACCCAAGACGAAATCCAGTCGGCCCTGCGCCACGGGACGATCGTTGGCAGCATCGTTCCCATGCTGTGCGGTTCTGCTTTCAAAAACAAAGGCGTTCAGTTGTTGTTGGATGCAGTGATCGAGTATCTGCCGTCGCCCTTGGAAGTTCCCCCAATTCAAGGACTCCTAGCCAACGGCGACACCGCAGAACGACACGCAGACGATAACGCGCCCCTGTCAGCCCTGGCCTTCAAAATCATGGCAGACCCCTACGGTCGCCTCACCTTTGTGCGGGTATACTCCGGTATCCTCAAAAAAGGTACTTACGTCCTCAACTCCACCAAAGACAAAAAAGAGCGGGTTTCTCGCCTCATTGTTCTGAAAGCGGACGATCGGATCGAAGTAGAAGAACTGCGCGCCGGAGACTTAGGAGCAGCCTTGGGCTTGAAAGACACCTTCACCGGTGACACCCTCTGCGACGAAACAGCACCAGTAATCCTGGAATCCCTGTTTATTCCAGAGCCAGTCATCTCGGTGGCGGTGGAACCCAAAACCAAACAAGACATGGAGAAGCTCTCCAAAGCCCTCCAGTCCCTCTCGGAAGAAGACCCGACCTTTAGAGTCAACGTTGACCCAGAAACCAACCAGACAGTCATCGCCGGCATGGGCGAACTGCACTTGGAAATTCTGGTAGACAGGATGCTGCGCGAATTCAAAGTAGAAGCCAACGTCGGTAAACCGCAAGTAGCCTACCGCGAAACCATTCGCAAAGCCGTCCGCGCCGAAGGTAAATTTATCCGCCAAAGCGGTGGTAAAGGTCAGTACGGTCACGTCGTGATCGAAATAGAACCCGGAGAAGAGGGAACCGGCTTTGAATTTGTCTCCAAAATTGTCGGTGGCACTGTACCGAAAGAGTACATCAATCCAGCAGGACAAGGGATGAAAGAAGCCTGCGAATCAGGTATTCTAGCAGGATATCCGATGATTGACCTCAAAGCTACTATGGTAGACGGGTCTTTCCACGATGTAGACTCCTCAGAAATGGCATTTAAGATCGCCGGTTCAATGGCGATCAAAGAAGCCGTGATGAATGCAACGCCTGTGCTGCTAGAGCCTATGATGAAGGTAGAGGTCGAAGTTCCCGAAGATTACATCGGGAATGTCATCGGCGACCTCAACTCCCGTCGGGGTCAGATCGAAGGTCAAGAGACGGATCAGGGAATTGCTAAAGTTTCTGTAAAAGTTCCACTAGCAGAAATGTTTGGTTACGCCACTGACATCCGCTCGAAAACCCAAGGTCGAGGCATCTTCACAATGGAATTCAGCCATTACGAAGAAGTGCCGCGAAATGTGGCTGAAGCCATTATCGCTAAGAACAAAGGGAACTAATGATTGGAGATTTGAGGTTTTGGATTTTGGATTGAATCCAAAATCTCCAATCTCAAATCTCAAGTCTAAAATCGCTAAAAAAACAAGGAACAAATCGAGAATGGCACGCGCAAAATTTGAACGGACTAAACCCCACGTAAACATTGGCACGATCGGTCACGTTGACCACGGCAAAACAACCTTAACCGCCGCGATTACCATGACCCTTTCGGCCCTGGGTCAGGCCAAGGGTAAGAAATACGACGAAATCGATGCCGCGCCTGAAGAAAAAGCACGCGGTATTACGATTAATACTGCTCACGTAGAATACGAAACCACAGATAGGCACTATGCCCACGTTGATTGCCCCGGACACGCTGACTATGTGAAAAACATGATCACCGGTGCTGCTCAAATGGACGGCGGCATCCTGGTAGTGTCTGCAGCAGACGGCCCCATGCCTCAAACTCGCGAACACATCCTGTTAGCTAAGCAAGTTGGCGTTCCTAGCTTGGTAGTGTTCTTGAACAAAGAAGACATGGTAGATGACGCAGAACTTTTGGAATTGGTGGAACTGGAAGTTCGCGAACTTCTAAGCTCCTACGATTTTCCTGGCGATGATATCCCCATCGTCACTGGTTCGGGACTCAAAGCTCTCGAAGCCATGATTGCAAATCCCAAGTCTGTCAAGGGCGACGATCCCTGGATTGACAAGATTTATGCACTGATGGAAGCAGTCGATGGTTACATCCCCACCCCCGAACGTGAAATTGATAAGCCATTCTTGATGGCAGTAGAAGACGTATTCTCCATTACTGGTCGGGGTACTGTCGCCACTGGCCGGATTGAACGTGGTAAGGTCAAAGTAGGTGAAAACGTCGAAATCGTAGGTCTCAAGGACACTCGCAACACTACCGTGACTGGTGTGGAAATGTTCACCAAGTCTTTGGAGGAAGGCTTGGCTGGGGACAACGTGGGCTTACTGTTGCGGGGGATTTTGAAGGCAGATATCGAACGGGGCATGGTGATTGCCAAGCCAAAGAGCATCTTGCCTCACACTCAGTTTGAATCAGAAGTCTACATCCTGAAGAAGGAAGAAGGTGGTCGTCACACGCCCTTTTTCTCTGGCTACCGCCCTCAGTTCTACGTTCGTACAACTGATGTAACTGGTACGATCATGCAGTTCACCGCTGATGACGGCTCCGAAGCAGAAATGGTGATGCCTGGTGACCGGATCAAGATGACTGTGGAGCTGATTCACCCGATCGCGATCGAACAAGGAATGCGCTTTGCTATCCGTGAAGGCGGACGCACCGTCGGCGCCGGCGTTGTTTCCAAAATCCTCAAGTAGGAATACGCTCACAGTCAGTAGTCAGTAGTCAGTAGTCAGTAGTTAGTAGTTAGTAGTTAGTAGTTAGTGGTCAGTTGTCCTTAGTTTATATTAGTAGTTACCTAATGACTAATGACTACTGACTAATAACTAACGACTAATAACTACTGACTAATAACTAATGACTAATAACTAATGACTAATAACTAATGACTAATGACTAATAATAAACAGAACCTAGAAAATTAAAGAAACAAAAATGGCAGCTATCCAACAACAAAAAATTCGCATTCGCCTCAAAGCTTTCGATCGACGCATTCTAGACGCATCTTGCGAAAAGATTGTAGATACAGCAAATCGGACAGCCGCCACTGCGATCGGCCCGATTCCTTTGCCCACAAAACGGCGGATTTACTGTTTGCTGCGATCGCCCCACGTTGACAAAGATTCTCGCGAACACTTTGAAACCCGCACGCACCGCAGAATTATCGACATTCACCAGCCTTCTGCTAAAACAATTGATGCTTTGATGAAACTGGATTTGCCAGCCGGCGTAGATATTGAAGTCAAGCTGTAGATTGACTGATTAGGAAAATACCGAAAGAAGGAACAATGGAAAAATACATTGTTCCTTTTTTTTCATTCCTGGACGCAAGGATAGTCAGAAACCGGGTTTTTTTACGAAAATTCTGAGTTATGAC
>RDXH01000334.1 GCA_004292745.1 Oscillatoriales cyanobacterium
ATTGTGTCTCAATTGTGTCTGAATCAGTTAAATCTGAATCGGTTGTGTCTAAACTGGCGGGGTTGTCGCATACAGTCAATGAGAACGGTGCTAGTTGCTTCTTAAAAAAATACAGATGATAGATTTGACCGGAAAAAATGCTCTTGTTACGGGCATTGCCAACAATCGCTCGATCGCCTGGGGCATCGCCCAGCAGCTCCACAAAGCTGGGGCTAACCTCGGCATAACTTATTTGAAGGACGAGAAAGGCAAGCACGAGCGCAAAGTCGCCGAACTCGTAGAGCCCCTCAATCCCAGTCTGTATTTGCCCTGCAATGTCCAAAACGAGAGCGAAATTGAGTCTACTTTTGAGACGATCGCCGACAAGTGGGGCAAGTTAGATATTCTGGTTCACTGTTTAGCCTTTGCCGGCAAGGACGAACTATCGGGAGACTTCACCAACACTTCGCGCCAAGGCTTCTCCAATGCTTTGGATATTAGCGCTTACTCCCTAGTACGGCTTTGTGCTGCGGCTAAACCGCTGATGGCGGAAGGTGGCAGTATTATCACCTTGAGTTATCTCGGCGGTGTCCGAGTAATTCCCAATTATAACGTGATGGGAATTGCTAAAGCAGCATTGGAAATGAATGTTCGCTATCTGGCGGCGGAACTTGGCCCGTTAAATATTCGGGTAAATGGAATTTCTTCTGGCCCAATTCGGACTTTGGCTTCGTCAGCAGTTGGCGGCATTCTGGACATGATCCACCACGTTGAGGAAGTCGCCCCCCTCCGGCGCACGGTGACTCAACAGGAAGTAGGAAATGCTGCGACTTTTCTATGCAGCAGTATGGCTAGCGGAATTACTGGTCAGATTTTGTATGTGGATGCCGGTTACGAAATCATGGGAATGTAACATTCTTAAGAACCTGTAGGGGCGGGTTCACCAAGAACTTTAAAGGTGACAAACAGTTAAAATAAACCCGCCCCCACCGACATTTTGTAACATTCTTAAGAACCTGTAGGGGCAGGGCTGTTTCATTCTCAGGAAAACGATGATTTTGTAGGGGTAGTGCCCCCGTGCCTACCCTCTTCGTCCACGATTTTGTATGTGTTTCAGAGATTGGGGCGGGCACGGGGGCACCGCCCCTACAAGAGAATGAAACAGCCCTGCCTGTAGGGGCGGGTTCACCAAGAACTTTAAAGGTGACAAACAGTTTAAATAAACCCGCCCCCACCCACGAACTAACTATCAATTACTAATGAATGACAAATTGCGACTTATGGAAACAATCGATCGCGCTTCTGTTCCTCCTGTAAATTCAGTTAGCCTGCTGAGGGCTGCTTCGGTGAAGCGCACGACACTGGAAACCGATGTCAATGTTAGTCTGAATCTCGACGGTTCGGGAACTTGTAAAGCGGCGACTGGAATTCCATTTTTAGATCATATGTTGGATCAGATTGCGAACCACGGATTGATTGATTTGGATGTCCAGGCGATCGGGGATTTAGCCATTGACGATCATCACACGAACGAGGATGTGGGGATTACGTTAGGACAAACTCTCGCAAAAGCTGTCGGGGATCGATCGGGCATTTCTCGTTTCGGACATTTCATCGCCCCGTTGGATGAAGCTTTAGTTGAGGTAGTGCTAGATTTTTCGGGACGGCCTCACTTAAGCTACAATTTGCAGATTCCCAATCAACGGATTGGTACTTACGATACCGAATTAGTGAAAGAGTTTTTTGCGGCGATTGTGAACCACAGTCAAATGACACTGCACATTCGACAGTTGCAGGGTGGAAATTCCCATCACATTGTGGAAGCGGCGTTTAAGGCGTTTGCGCGGGCTTTGCGGATGGCTGTGGCGATCGATCCACGGCGCGCTAGTCGGATTCCAAGTTCTAAAGGGGTTTTGTAGTTTCGGGTTTGCAGTTGCGATTTAGCGCTGCTGCAAACCAGTTTCTACGTTACTTTTAACCGGATATTTATAAGTTGTAATGCGATTTACTGTAGTAGATTTATAGGTCGTTTTAGAATTTGTTGAGCCACCCCATAATAATTAGGATTTTCTAACCCTTTTAATTCATGTTTGATATCTTCCCAATCCCCTAATTTACTTTTCCACATACCATTCTCTGTTTGTATTGCAGCGTGCTGTGGTTCACCATTATAGGTGTATATTGCTATCTTTTGAAAGCCCGGTTCAAGATCGCGATTATCACAACATTCATATCCAATAGTTTGATAAGCCTTGACAAAAGCATCCAACGTTAACTCTCTTGGTACACCATCGGGCCAGTATCCATCTGGGTCTACTGGGTCCCATCTACAGTCCTCTTCACCAGCTACGAAAGCAAAGCAATTATAATCTACTGTTTCTTCACTTGTTACTTCATATTCAGTATGCTCTAAATTAGGAAATCTCAAGAGTTTGCGATATTCCAGCTTACCATTCATAGCCGTGTTCTCTTCCCCATTGTATCCATGCTTGAGCCATTTCTTTCATTCGACCACGCTGCTCTGGTTTTACCGGATTATCACCAGTAATTGCTCTCAACGCCCAAAACCAATGATCTGGTTTTTGTTCGAGATCCCGAAAAATCAAGGGTACAATAGGTTGTCCCATGCCAATAATTCTTTGATAAGCTGGGTTCATTGACTTTTGTGTAACCAATGACAGCATCCTTGTCTGGGCGCGCCATTCTTCTACGAGGCTATTAAACTCCGCTTCGATTTCTACGTGGCTTTTAATCGGGTATTTATAAGTTGTGATGCGATCGGGTAGTTTCATGTCAAGCCGTGGCTACTTCATAAATCTATATTACCCGATCTGGGTTCTGCGGGCGATCGACCAAAATCAAACATTACCAACTTGGGCCAACCCAGCACAATTAGTAGGGTGCGTCAGTTGGAAAACCCTAATTTTTCCTACTAACATTAAGACTGACGCACCCTACAGGCTACAAGCTGCGATAAAAAAAAATCGCCCAAAATCAAACCTTAGCAACCTCCACCAACTCAACAGCACTAACAGAACTTTCCTCTTCCCCTTCATCCTCTTGAACAACCGCAACAGTCAATTTCAATCCCAAAACCTTCAGCCAATTAGCCAAAGCATAAATAGTCGCCATTCCATTCTGTGACAACAAACTATCTAATTTTTCCAAGTGCAATTTAGCGTCATCTGCTGACATACTTGGTTCTCCAAGAGCTTCAAATACATCTCGAAGCGCTTTTCGCATTATTCCCGTCTCTAAATCACCTTCTTCTTCCTCAAATATCTCTGTGAGATAAGCCACCGCAAATAAGGGATCTTTGAGAGATTTAATTTTCAAGGGATGGTAAGGTACAGTTTCATTAGACATTTTTTCGGCTCCTATATTCTGTCCAATATTTCTGGGCTTTGCTAATATCTTGCTCTTGAGTGCTTTTATCTCCGCCACACAGCAGAAGCACTATAGTTGTTTCTACTTGTCCAAAATAGACGCGGTAGCCCGGCCCAAAGTCAATTTTAAATTCCCAGACTCCCTCTCCGAGCGATCGAGCATCTCCCAGATTACCCTCGCTAACCCGCTCAAGCCTTTTCACAATCTTGGCTTTTCCCTTAAAGTCTCGGAGAGATTCCAACCACTCCGAAAAAGGAATTTTGCCATCCGGTATCTTGTACTGCTGAATTTCCCTTGGTTGTACTTCCATAAGTGCGATCGCAACTACTCACCAATCATAATATGGGCGATCGACCAAAATCAAACATTACCAATTTGGGCCAATTCAGCAACATTAGTAGGGTGCGTCAGTTGGAAAACCCTAATTCTTCGTAATAACATTAAGACTGACGCACTCTACAGGCTACAAGCTGCGATTACAGCACTAACAGAACTTGACTCTTCCCCTTCATCTTCTTGAGCAACCGCAACTGTTAACTTCAATCCCAGAGCATTCAGCCAATTAGCTAAAGCATAAATTGTCGCCATTCCATTATGTGACATCAAAACATCTAATTTTTCCAAGTGCAATGAAGCCTCATCTGCTGACATATTTGGTTCTCCAAGAGCTTCAAATACATCTTTCAAAGCTGATGGAAAAATCCCAACATCCAAATCTCCCTCTTCTTGCTCATTCAAGAATAGCGCAAGGTAGCCAGCAGAATATGCCGGATCTTTGAGCTGTTCAATCAGAAACGGATGGTAAGGTACACTTTTAACCATTGTCTTGACTCCTGTATTTAATCCAATATTTCTTGGCTTTACGAATATCTTCGTCCTGAGTGCTTTTATCCCCTCCACACAGGAGAAGCACTATAGTTGTTTCTACTTGTCCAAAATAGACCCGGTAGCCTGGACCAAAATTAATTTTCAATTCCCAGACTCCTTCTCCCACTGGGCGGTAGTCCCCAAAATTACCTGTACTGACTCGCTTCAATCTCACATTAATCTTGAGTT
>RDXH01000005.1:0-2515 GCA_004292745.1 Oscillatoriales cyanobacterium
TTAATGGAAAAATTGCGATCGCACCGTTTTCTCATCATCCTAGACGACGTACAAACAATTCTCAGCAGCCGACACATAGCAGGCAATTATCGACCTGAATATGAAAACTACAGCACCTTATTCAAACTGATCGGATCGACTAGCCACAACAGTTGCTTAATCCTAAATAGTTGGGAACCACCTAGAGAAATTGTCGCATTAACCAGAGAAAACGTCCGCGTTCGCAGCTTACCAATCGACGGCTTAGGTGCAGCAGCAGGCGAAATACTCCGAGAAAAAGGTTTACTTGACGAATCCAAATGGGAATCCTTGATTAACATTTATCGATGCAATCCTTTGTGGTTAAAAATAATTGCCGCCATGATTCAAGAATTATTTAGTGGCAGAGTTGCCGAATTCTTAAAATATGATATGCTATTCTTGCCAGAGGAATTGAAAGCAAGATTGCAGCAGCAGTGCGATCGCTTATCCGAGTTAGAAAAACAAGTGATGTGCTGCATCGGGAATGAAATCGAACCAGTTTCAATTTCCCAATTGCTAGAGAAAGTGCAATTATCGCCATCCGAGTTATTCAATACGCTGCAATCTTTGGGAGGTAGAGCATTAGTAGAAAAACAAGAACAGGATAATCAAACGCTTTTCACTCTATCGCCAGTAATCAGACAGTATGTAAAAACCGAATATTTGCGCGATCGAACATGAACTTCTCAAGACTGCAACCACTTCATAAACTTATCCGCCGCAGTACCAATAGACTCTCCAACTTGTTTCTTCAACCGCCACCTTTGAAAAGCCTGTTCGTAATCTTCCCCTTCAGTTTGATAAACATTCCAAGCATTCAGCGACAATCCCAATCCCCACGTTAGTAGAATGAAAAGCGACCAAGAAAGTTCATGAGATCCTGCTAGATTTAGCAAAACCAAAAAAGTATTGATAATGCCGTACTTTGTCAAGTTTTTCTGCAATTTGCGACGGCGATAAGTATTAAAAGACAGTTTTTCCGAAAATGCCCCTCTATTCGCTAACCATTGCTGTTCCGCCGCTGCAATATCCTGTTCGGAAATGCCTAATTCCGCTGCAATCTCGAACAACTGCACTCGCGAAAGTTCTCCGTTTTCTTCTTTTTGGGCGATCGCAATTTGCAGAATAGCTTGAGCATCCTCTGAACCGTAAACTTGACTTATTTGACTGTCATTAGTTGCCATAACGAGTTTCCGATAATTTCCAACATTATTTCTATCATACATATAACCGCAGTTAAACCGCAGGTAGGAATAGGTGGCGGATTTCAACACCTGAACATTTGAGTTTACGAGTTGGAAATTGGAAATTGGGCATTGGGAACGGGGCATAGGGCATTGCTAATAGGTAGTAAATAACCAATAACCAATAACCAATAATCAATAATAACTCAATTAAAACATCTCGCGCTACACTACTAGAGAACTGATAAGCTGACTCAGTACGAGTTAAAGTAGATTAGATTATGGTCAACCGTCTTGCCCAATCCCAAAGCCTTTACCTGCGGAAACACAGCGAAAATCCGATCGACTGGTGGCCCTGGTGCGATGAAGCCTTAGAAACGGCTCGGAGCGAAAATAAACCGATTTTTCTGTCGCTCGGCTACTCTAGCTGTCACTGGTGTACGGTGATGGAAGGTGAGGCTTTTTCCGATCGCGCGATCGCCCAATACATGAATTCACATTTTATTCCTGTAAAAGTCGATCGCGAAGAACGCCCCGACATCGACAGCATTTATATGCAAGCACTGCAAATGATGACCGGTCAAGGTGGTTGGCCTCTCAACATTTTTCTCACGCCAGACGAAAGAATTCCCTTCTATGGAGGCACTTATTTCCCCGTAGAACCGCGTTACGGAAGACCAGGCTTTTTAGAAGTCTTGCAAGCAATTCGCCGCTTTTACGACACAGAAAAAGGCAAATTAGAAACCTTTAAATCAGAGATTTTAGGAAACCTGCAACAAGCAGCAATACTGTCAGGAGTTACCGCAGAATTAAATAGCGAATTATTCCAAAAAGGCTTAGAAGCTAACACCGCAATTATTTCCACTGGCAATCGAGCACCTTGTTTTCCAATGATGCCCTATGCTGAATTAGCACTGCGGGGAATACGCTTTGATTTTGCAAAATATGATGCTCAAAAAGCCTGTGCTCAGCGCGGATTAGACCTAGTATTAGGCGGCATTTACGACCACGTTGCCGGCGGATTTCATCGCTACACAGTTGATGATACATGGACTGTCCCACACTTTGAGAAAATGCTCTATGACAACGGTCAAATTGTTGAGTATTTAGCTAATCTCTGGAGTGCAGGAATTCAAGAACCAGCTTTTGAAACTGCGATCGCGGGGACTGTAGAATGGTTGAAGCGAGAAATGACCGCATCTACAGGCTATTTCTACGCTGCACAAGATGCTGATAGTTTCACCCCCCCAACCCCCCCTTACCAAGGGGGGGCAGAGAATTCAACCCCCCCTTACCAAGGGGGGGCAGAG
>RDXH01000005.1:2586-40513 GCA_004292745.1 Oscillatoriales cyanobacterium
CAACCCCCCCTTACCAAGGGGGGGCAGAGAATTCAACCCCCCCTTACCAAGGGGGGGCAGAGAATTCAACCCCCCCTTACCAAGGGGGGGCAACGGGGGGGTCTGAACCGGAAGAAGGAGTGTTTTATGTTTGGACTTATAGCGAACTAGAACAACTGTTGACGGCTGAGGAATTAGGAGAAATTCAAACACAATTTACTGTTAGTCGTGGCGGTAATTTTGAAGGGAAAAATGTATTGCAGCGTCGCCATTCTGGCAAATTGAGCGAAACGGTAGAAACGGCTTTGGCTAAACTGTTTTCAGTCCGTTACGGTGGTGCACCAGATACTGTAAAAACTTTTCCGCCAGCCCGAAACAATCAGGAAGCGAAAAATGATAGTTGGCCTGGGAGAATTCCGGCAGTTACTGATACTAAAATGATTGTAGCTTGGAATAGCTTGATGATTTCTGGTTTGGCAAGGGCGGCTGCGGTTTTTGGGAATTCGGAATATCTGGAATTGGCGGTAAAGGCTGCTGATTTTATTTTAGATAATCAGTGGATTGATGGACGGTTTCATCGATTGAATTATGATGGTCAAACGGCTGTGATGGCGCAGTCGGAAGATTATGCTTTGTTTGTGAAAGCATTGTTGGATTTGCATCAAGGGAGTTTGTCATTAGTTGCAGGAAGTGACAAATGGTTGCACAAAGCTGTGGAAGTTCAAACAGAGTTTGATGAGTTTTTGTGGAGTGTGGAACTTGGGGGATATTACAATACTGCGAAGGATGCTAGCGGTGATTTGTTGGTGCGGGAACGCAGTTATACAGACAATGCTACTCCGGCGGCTAATGGAATTGCGATCGCCTCTTTGGTTCGTTTAGCGCTGTTGGATCAAAATTTGGAGTTTCTCGATCGCGCCCAACAGGCTTTGCAAACTTTCAGTAGTATTATGCAGGATGCTCCCCAAGCTTGTCCGAGTCTGATTTCGGCGCTGGATTGGTATCAGCGTTCTACTTTGATTCGCACGACTCCTGAGCTAATTTCTGGGTTGATTTCGCAGTATTATCCGACTGCTATTTTTCAGGTTGAAACTGATTTGCCTGAAGGGGTTATTGGGTTGGTTTGTGAGTGTTTGACTTGCAAGGAACCGGCGAAAAGTGGAGAGGAGTTGTTGGTGGAAATTGAGCGTAGTCAAACGCGGGTTTAGCGCTTATAGTAGCTATTATTAAACCGCGAAGATGCAAAGGAAGAAATAGGATTTTTTTACCACAGAGGGCGCAGAGAACGCAGAGGAAGAGAATAGAGAGATGAATGGTTCGGATGCTGACGGATTTGATATAACCTCTCGAACCTTATTATTCATTTCTCTTTGATCTCTCTGTGTTCTCTGCGTTCTCTGTGGTTAAATCATTCCGAACTCGAATCCGCAGTCTCACGTAGCCCATTAGTGCGATCGCCCCTACTCCAAAAACTCGACCAAATCTTCAATCATCACATCAAAAGCCATAGCGATTTTCTGAACGGCACTAAGGTCAACCGTACTCATGCCGTCATCCCGTCTAGCATAGCCCTTAACCGTATTGTAATTAACCCCAGAGCGATCTGCGACATCTTGCAGCGTCCAGCCCTTTTCTTCTGCCAATTCTCGAATCTTTAGTCTAACTCGCCCCATTTTGCCCTTGACAACAGGTTAGTATTAACCTTAAATATAAGAATAACTCAAAACGATCGCCCTCCTAGCCTAGAGAACTTAAGGGCGATCGCTTTTCTATCACACCCCGCAAACGCGGGCAAGGATTTCCCTATGATACCAATATCGAAGCCAAAATTAAACACTCACCCCTGGTGTATTGTGCGGCAATTGCCAAATATGCAGCGATTGGTGGTTGCTCGATTCCACCGCCGAGGCGATGCTGACGGATATATCCAGATTTTACGGCGGTTGTTGCCGACGACTAAACACGCGATCGTTTTTGATATGACTGGGGCTGAGAAATTGCCGGAAGTGCTATCGATCTGACATATTGTACCAATGTCAGTAACAGGCAAGATGCCTGTTCCACAAGAGATGAATTTTCTTGTGGAATAGGCAAGATGCCTGTTCCTAAACAAGTAATTAAGAATGGTGTAAGATATCAGATAATTTTTTTTAAAGAGGTATCTAAGGCAGAAATAAGATGGCTAAAAACTCAGCCGTCACTACAAAAAGTAGTTTGAAATTCCTCATAATTCCCAACAAGCTAACAATTAGCCCTTAGCAACTAGCAACATAAGCAGTATTTATATAAATTTTTAACAATTTATTTACAATTACTACCAATTCAGAAATAATAAAATTGTTACGCCTCACAATTTTTTGCAAATAACCGTTAAACTATTCTAACCTGCGCGTCCCAAGCGTTGCAGGCTCAACCTATAGCTGTTAAGGATTCGTCCTGATTCACAGGAGCAAGATTTTAAAATATGCATCTGAGCGAACTGACTCACCCAAATCAATTACACGGCTTATCCATTCATCAACTCGAACAAATTGCCAGACAAATTCGAGAAAAGCATTTAGAAACTGTAGCAGCCAGTGGCGGTCATCTCGGCCCCGGATTGGGCGTAGTCGAACTGACTTTAGCACTCTACCAAACCCTCGACCTCGATCGCGACAAAGTTACCTGGGATGTCGGCCACCAAGCTTATCCACACAAACTAATCACCGGCCGCTACAACCAATTCCATACCCTGCGCCAAAAAGACGGCGTTGCAGGCTATCTCAAGCGCTGCGAGAGCAAATTTGACCATTTTGGTGCTGGCCACGCTTCCACGAGCATTTCCGCAGCCCTAGGAATGGCGATGGCGCGCGACCTTAAAGGCGAAAACTTCAAAACTGTAGCAGTCATCGGCGACGGCGCATTGACTGGCGGCATGGCATTGGAAGCGATTAACCACGCGGGCCATATGCCGAAAACCAATGTGATGGTAGTGCTCAACGACAATGAGATGTCCATCTCGCCCAATGTCGGCGCAATTACCCGCTATTTGAACAAGATGCGACTCTCGCAGCCAGTCCAATTTCTCAAAGATAACTTAGAGGAACAATTCAAACAAATTCCGTTTGTTGGTGAAACATTTACTCCAGAAATGGAACGCCTCAAAGAAGGGATGAAACGGTTAGCTGTCTCCAAAGTAGGAGCCGTCATTGAAGAATTAGGTTTTACCTACATGGGCCCGGTAGACGGACACAATTTGGAAGAGCTAATTGCCACTTTCAAACAAGGTCATACCATCCAAGGTCCGGTGTTAGTTCATGTTGTAACTGTGAAGGGCAAAGGATATGCGATCGCCGAAAAAGACCAAGTAGGATATCACGCCCAAAACCCGTTTAATTTAGCCACAGGTAAAGGCATTCCTTCTACCAAACCCAAGCCTCCAGCTTACTCGAAAGTCTTTGCCCACTGTCTAGTTAAACTTGCAGAAAATAATCCCAAAGTTGTTGGTATTACCGCCGCCATGGCAACGGGAACTGGCTTAGATAAACTTCAGGAAAAACTGCCTAAACAGTACATAGATGTCGGCATTGCCGAACAGCACGCCGTCACATTATCGGCTGGAATGGCCTGCGAAGGAATGCGCCCGGTTGTGGCAATTTATTCAACATTTTTGCAGCGGGGATATGACCAAATTGTTCACGATGTCTGCATTCAAAATTTGCCTGTTTTCTTCTGTTTGGATCGAGCCGGAATCGTCGGTGCTGACGGCCCAACTCACCAAGGAATGTATGATATTTCCTTCTTGCGATGCTTGCCAAATCTGACAATTATGGCTCCAAAAGATGAGGCAGAATTGCAGCGGATGGTAGTCACCGGAGTCAATCATACCAGCGGTCCGATCGCGATGCGTTACCCGCGTGGTAACGGTCACGGCGTGCCTTTGATGGAAGAAGGTTGGGAAGAATTGGCGATCGGCAAAGCGGAAATCCTCCGCAATGGCGACGACTTGCTAATCTTAGGTTACGGTTCAATGGTTTATCCGGCGATGCAAACTGCCGAGATGTTGAGCGAACATGGCATTGAAGCAACTGTGATTAATGCGCGTTTTGTCAAGCCTTTGGATACCGAATTAATCTTGCCTTTGGCACAGCGAATCGGCAAAGTTGTCACAATGGAAGAAGGCTGTTTAATGGGTGGTTTTGGTTCAGCAGTAGCCGAAGCTTTGTTAGACAATAATGTCCTGGTTCCATTGATGCGGTTGGGTGTACCTGATACATTGGTGGATCATGCCACACCTGAACAATCCTTTGCAACTTTGGGATTGAATCCGTCGCAAATGTGCGATCGAATATTGGCAACATTCAGCCGCAAACAGTCACCTGTTAGCGTCTAGTTAGTTAGAATGGTAGGATGGGCGCTGCCCCACCATTGGTGTCAACAATCGCCTGAAACCCTCTGTATCTATCGTTTCTATCGAAGTCTCGATCCCCCCTAGCCCCCCTTAATAAGGGGGGAACCGGAAGCACTCAAAGTCAACCCCTACTCCCCTTCGATCGGGGGATTTAGGGGGATAGAGACGCTGACTATAAGCTAGATTTATAGAGGACTAGACGCTTAAGTGGACACCAATGCACTGCCCACCTTACCATTCGAGACTAATCCTCAGAAATACCCGATCTATGACCAAAAAACGAGACGCAAGCCCCTGGCTTTAGACATGGGGATAAGTCGGTAGCGGTTTCAACCGCCTTGAATATTTAAAAAACTTAATACATAACCATTGCAGTATATAACCTTGTTTAGAAGTTAAGTTGAAAGTGTTTGCCATGATTGGTTTCAGGAAAATTCTATTAAACTCATAAATATAGTACCATCTGACACAAATGAGCATCAACTAGGATCAATGAAACAGGATTTTGTGGTAGGATCTGATTGCAGGAAGATTTGAAAATAAGGAAAAATTAACAATGACTTATCTCAACCCAACTCGCACAGTACGTCGGGGAAGAGTGTTCCCAGAAATCCAGTGGTCAGAAGAAAAAAAAGCCCAGTGGCGAGCTGAAAGAGCCACATTTCGCAAGCGTTGCAAAGTAATTTTCGATCGCCTCAAACCAGAATTGATTAAAACCCACTACAACTGGTACATGGCGGTTGAACCCGACAGCGGGGAACATTTTATCGACAAGGATGATATGGTGGCTACCAAAATGTGTCGCCAAAAACATCCAAATGCTATCCCGTACCTTTTCCGTATCAACCCTACAGGGGTTTGTGGCACGATATGATTGAGGGAAGCTTTGGCGATAATGACGAGCTATTTTTTGAAGTTGAATTGATTGCTGATAACGGCTTAGAATTACCTGTTGATGCTCTGCTAGATACAGGTTTTTCGGGCTGGCTAGCAATGGATGAGCAAGATTTAGAGGGACTTGATTGGATTTATATTAGGCGACAAGAAATGCGGACAGCAAGGGGAGAATTTGATTTCGATCTTTATGCAGGAAAAATCAAAATTGACAATCAAGAATTTGACATTCCTGTTCATGTGGGTGACGGAGTACCGGAAATTTTAATCGGCCGCCAGTGGCTAAAAAATCGGCGTTTGGTAGTTGATATCTCGGCGGGTGTTTTGACATTGGAAGCGAATTAATAGTAAGATGACTTTACAAAGTTTTGATATAGTAATAGTAGGAGCCGGCCCAGCAGGTGGTCACTGTGCAAGAATACTCGCAAAATCTGGTCGCCAAGTGTTACTTGCAGAACAAAATGATAATTTTAATAAAAATGACTTTTCCAGCGCCGCCACACCTCTAGAAACTCTCTCAAAATTCGATTTACCAGAATCGGTAATCGGCAGTTATTGGCAAAAAATTACGATTCAAACTAGCAAAGTCAGTCAAACTTGGGAATCTCCTAAAAGCTTGGGAGTTGTTTTAAACTTTGCTAAATTTAGAGCATTTCTGGCTAGTGAAGTTCAGGGGAATGGAAGTGAACTTTGGCTTGGTTATCGCTACATAAAACACTCACAAGTTAACGGCGAAACAATTGTAGAATTTAAGCAGCTATCCGACGGCAAAATCATCCAAGTTAGCGCGAAAATATTGGTTGATGCGACGGGTTTTGCGAGGGCGATTATGTATGAAAAAGAGAATGATAAACCAGATTTCTTGTCGGGAACTGGTATAGAATATTTAATTGAAGTAGAACCAGAAGTTTATGATAAATATGCAAATGATTTAATCTTCTTTTTGGGTGATAAATGGATGCCAAAAGGTTATTCTTGGATATTTCCGATGGAACAAAACCGCCTGAAAGTTGGTGCGGGACGGGTTTTTTTAGATCCGAAAACTGTGAAGAATTTAGAACCTATGAAAAAGTATATCTATTTACTGATTCATGAGTATCTCAAGTCTAAAAATTATCAAATTATTGATAAACATGGTTCCACCCTTAAATACAGTCAGGGTTTGAAGGATATTTATTATCAGGATAATATAATTGCGATCGGCGATGCTGTTTCTACGGTTAACTTTCTCGGTGGCGAAGGAATTAGACACGGGATGGATGGTGCAGAAATAGCAGGTAAATATATTGAAAAATATTTGGACGGGAAAATCTCAAGTTTTGGGGATTATGAGAGAGAAATGCACCGCAAGTTTGATAAAAAATGGCATATTTCGGAAAGATTGGCGGTGAGAAAGTATATCGATGATGTCAATGATGTACTTACTGACAAAATAATTTCTTATTTGAAGTACATGAAAACTGAAGAGGTGATGAATATTCTATTTGATTACAAATTTGAGATAATTTATAGAGGATTTGGTGGTTATTTTAAGATGAAAATAAAGGCTTTTATTGAGAAATTCCGCGGTTAAAACCCACATTCGGCACCCTCAACTAGCACATACACCAAGCGATCGGCTTTAGCTAAACAGGCGGGAATCCCCACACTATACCGCCTCGGTTAGTGTGGGATGAGAGTCGTGGGAGCTAAAAAGATACAATCAAATAACTATTCAAGAACTTAGCCCCTGTCACAGATTTTCCAGTTAGCTGCGGAGGTAACAAAATATTGCGCCGCTGATCTCCTGCTTCGATGGTCACTTCTGGCCCCGATTGAATCAATTTAATTTCTTTCTTGTCAAATCCGGGCAAAAATAAACTAACTTGACGCTGTGCAATATTAATCTCGATCGGCTTAGGAGCACTTGTCGCCTCACCAAAATCTGGCAAAGCGTCAATTAGCCCTTGCCAATTATTATCACTATGGGCCGGCACCGCAACTGCTGTCAAAGGAGCAAAATCAGCAGCCAGAGTTTCTGTCACCGATGCTTGATTGACAATCACACCGCCGACAGTCAAACCAACTTGTTGAGAACTTCCCCACAGATAACGGGCGGTGCCGATCGCACTTGCATCCCCAGTCGTCACCAAATAAGCCGCCGCGCGGTTTGGATTTGCCAAGATTTCCTTGCCCTTATCCAAAAAATTATCGACTTGTTGAGTAGACTTAGTGGCATTGTCCCCTGACATATCCACAGTCAACACCGTACTCACCACCGGTTGAATAAACGGCGACAAAGCTTTACCCAAATCGGAATCTACCAAAGCTTTACGGAATCGGCGGATGTACCAACTCAGAATTTCCGGCATTCCCAGCATCCGCAGCGTATCCATGCCGCCGGTACCGTCATAAACGATCGCATCATATTGTTTGCTATCGTCATATTCCCGAAGTTCATTCAGGGCTAAGGCGCTATCCATTCCCGGCAACACCCCCAATTCTTGGCCATAAATCTCCTTGAAAAAGGGTGTGCGGACATATTGGGCTTCCAGTTGTTTAACCTCGTCCCATCTACGTTCCAGCAGCGGTGCGCTTTGCACCTGAACTGCTTTGAAATTCGGGCTGATTGCCTGGGGAGTGGAAGTTAGGGGAGTTCCCAGCAAAATCCCCAATCCCGGTCCTGGATCTTGACTCAGCAGCAGAACTCGCTTGCCTTGAGCCGCATATTTTTTAGCAGTTGCGATCGCGATCGTGCTGCGGCCAGTGCCGCCTTTGCCCAAAAATGTCAAAATCAAAGCCATTTTCTGTTCTCACTGCCAAAGCTTACTATTTAACATTTAACCGCAACTTTCAGATGGAGTGGGGGAGTGGGAGAGTGGGGAAGAGGAGTTCTTCTTCCTTCCCCCCTTGGGGGCAGTAGGGGGGGGCTTCTTCCTTCTTCCTTCTGCTAAACAGCTTCCAGTTCGTCTTCAAAAAACCAAGTCGCAAAACCGTCAAACTTGACAACCACCCCTACTCCACTGCCGTCAACCATTCTGAAACCGTCAACCGTACCCACTGGATTAGTTTTCAACTTGCTCACGATATTTGCAGGTATCCGATCTCTGAGACGGCGCACCTTAACTTTCTGTCCTACTTCTATTGCCACGCTAAAATGTTCTCCTGCTCTATATTACCTATATTCCACAGTCCATTCTACCGTTGCCCGTCTACATCGGAACAGCTCTTTTCCCTGAGTCCTCCCCGCAAAAAAAACTGGTTTCTTGCAAAAATTGTCCTTTTTTCCACCAATCCTGACGCAGAAACCGAGTTTTGGGTATCCCAGGGTCAGCCTGTCTAGTCAAATACACTCAGTCCCAAAGATTTCGCTATTCGTTCCAACAGAAATAAGCCACCTACAGAATTTCCCTCTTTGTCTAGGGGCGGACTGTAACAGGCGATCGCCCCTACACCCGGAATCACCGACAATACAGCCCCGCTAACTCCCGACTTCGTAGGCAATCCTACTTGCAACGCCCAGCGTCCCGATGCTTGATATAAGCCACAAGTTGCCATCAATGCTTTGACAGTGCGGCCGTGTTCTGCCATGGTGCGATCGCCCCTAGAAACCAATAGCATTCCCAGCTTAGCCACATCAGCCACATTTCCCGACAAACAACAGACCCGATTGTAGGTTTCCAAAGCAATTTCAGCATCTTGAATCACACCGGAATTTTGCATTTCTAACGCCAGGTTCCGATTATTTTGATTCGGATTTGCCCTCACGGAATCTAACATTAATTCATCCATAAATAACTGAATATTTGCCTTTTGATTCAGCCAAAGCAGCAGGTTTTGACAGCGAAGAACCGCATTTTCACCAGGGAGCAGAGATGCCAGGGCGATCGCCCCACTATTAATCATCGGATTTCTCGGCTTCCCCTGGTCTATTTCCAGTTGAGCCAGGGAATTAAAAGGCAGTTCCGAAGCTTCGCAGCCAACCCTCTCAAATACCACTGTTTCACCCAATTCACAGAGCAGATAAAGCAGCACAAATGGCTTGACTACACTCATCAGCGGGAATATTTTATCTGCCTTACCAAAGCCCCAAAAATCACCATCAATTGACCTAATTTGTACTGCAAACTCACTTTTATCGGCTTCAACAAGCAGGGGTATGTACCCTGGCATTTCACCGGACAGACTGCGATTAATAGCCTCTGTTGCCCAAGCTTGCAGTTGCTCTGGTTGCAGAGGAGATAGTTTATTTGTGGGTTTTTTCAAAGTAGGTGACATATTTTTTCAATCTGACAGCAAGTGCGATCGACTCACATCTTGCACCATTCTCATGCATCCTGTAGGGGCGGGTTTTACCAACAATAATTGCCTAAAACCAATAATCTCGTAAACCCGCCCCCACCCAACGGCAAATCGCCATCTACCTGTTTGCCTGGTAATGCAGATCCATCGGCTCTGCCTCCAATTTTCCTGCTAGAAGAGCGAGGCAGAGCCTCTGGACATCGGTTCCCAGGCTCTTCCTGGGAACCAGTTAAACCAGTTAAAAATAAATTTTTGTAGAAAAACCCGTATTTTGCATAAAAACCAGCCCTTGCTCCCGATATATAAGTAGCAGCTTCAAAGCAAAGTTGTCAACCGACAACAACCAGCACTAGCTGGAAATGCCTTCAGGTTGTCATTTTCAATACCCAGCAAGGGTTAGGGGTACTTCTTTAACTTAATTCTCTCAGAGTAATTCAGAATCCTTCCCGAAAACCCCCCGAACTTCTGAGAAATTACTATCCAACCGTATCTACCAAAAACAGGACACAAAAATGACAGACGAAGCACCTAAACCAGAACCCGCAAAACCAGCTCCCATGACATTTAAGGGTGTTTGCAACGACGGAGTTCTCAAAGGCAAAGAGATTGAAGGCAAACTAGACATCAAAGTCAACGTCGAGTCAGTGAAACCAGTAGAAACACAAAAGAAACCACCAGCCCCTGGATGGGAAACAAATATTTTTTGGGTGCTGTTTTTATTAGTTGCCAACTTAGCAGCAGGCGATCCGATCGGTATGAGAAAATATAGCTCCCCACAAAGGTCTCCTTCTAGTCAGATGTTAAACCAATCTGGGGAGCAGTCACTGTTGGCTAACCACACTTCGACACTTCGACTAAGCTGAGTGTCCCCCTGCGCTCAGTGACCGTTAGATGCCATTTTAGGCGCTAGGAGCCAGCCAGCCACGCAAAAAGTAATAAAAAGACCCAAGATATTCATCGAATACTCGCGTCGTAGTTACCAAAGCTTCTGCGCTGGGCAGAAAATCAGCCGCATCTATACGCAACCTAGACTTCCCTCCTGATGTGGGTTGAAAAGTGTAGAAATCCGTAGCTCTCGGAATCACTCGGATTCCCACATCAGCAAAAGCTAGACTAGCACGGCGCATCTGAATCGCAGAAGTAACAAGCAGTACCTTCCGTTCCACGCCCCGACTATCTAAAATTTTTCTGACTTCTTCAGCGCTGGTGCGTATGTTCCTACCGTTCTCGTCGAGAATGATGCTGCTGCGAGGAACACCCATGTTGCTTGCCAGCAAAGTTTGGATATCCTTAGCTTCGCCAGTATAACTCTCTAACTCCGGTCTAGGCCCTGCGGTAACAATGACCAAAGGTGCCAATTGCTTCCTGTAAAGCACCGCAGCATAGGGCAAGCGATTGCCTGTATCTGTCAGTTGAATCGACACCCGGTTGGGGATATGTGGCTGAGTCGTGCCCTTACCCAACAGGACGATGGCCGCAGCAGTTTCGTCGCAGCAAGTTGTGTGGACAGCCGCAGCGGCTTCCCGTTCTGCTTGGTCGGCGAACCACAAAGCCACAACTGGCATACTCGAAAGAATCAAAACTAGCAGTGCTGCCAGGATTAATTTGGGTGCCGGGTTGCGGATGCCTCCGTTAGTGATCAATGCGGATGCAATCACCAGCAACGTAATCGAAAAACCTAGCGGCTTAAAGAAGAAAGCTATGAGACCAAAAATCGCTGCTCCGACGGGGGTGTCGGGGGCAAAAAAGGCCAGCAGCAAAAGGCTGATCAGCAATAAGACACGCAACCGGTCTAATAATGGATTGTCTTTGCCTCCTGATTGATCCCACCAAGATTTGATTAGTGAGAACAACAGGAATAGAAATAGAATTCGAGCTAGCAGTACAAACATCTTGCAATATTGTCTGTATTTAGTTAGTGGGTAATTGATAACTGGTAATGGTTGATTGGTAATTGGTAATGAGTCGAGCATAGTCAGGGAGAATTGACAATTGAAGCCTTTTGCCTGCTACCTGTTATTTTTTCCCCTTACCTGTTACCCATTCACCGCTGCCAATTTATCGGCGTTTCAGTTGATTCCGAATTGCCTGCGTTACCGTTTGAATTACTTTAACACGAGCATAATACTTGTTATTCGCCGCAATTGGTGTCCAGGGAGCAGTGGGGGTACTCGTGCGCTGAATCATTTGATTCACAGCGACTTCATAAAAATTCCACTTTTGGCGATTCCGCCAATCTTCCTCAGTCAGTTTGTATTGTTTGAAGGGATTATTTTGTCGTTCTGTAAATCGTTTTAGTTGCTCGTCCGGGCTGATGTGTAGCCAAAATTTAACTAAGACACAACCGTAACTGGTGAGTTGCTCCTCGAATTCGTTGATTTCTTGGTAAGCTCGACGCCATTCTGCTTCGGTGGCAAATCCTTCGACTCGCTCGACCAAAACTCTACCATACCAACTGCGATCGCAAATGCTAATTTTGCCAGCCGTTGGTAACTTCCGCCAAAATCGCCACAGATAGTGGTGAGCTTTTTCTTCCTCTGTCGGTGCTGCAAAGGGATTGACTGTATAACTGCGGGGGTCTAGGACGTCCGTCAACCGTTTGATTGCTCCTCCTTTGCCGGCGGCATCCCAACCTTCAAACAGCACTAACACAGGCATTTGATCTTCGTCAATACTTTGTTGTAATTTGCCAAAACGGGTTTGTTCTTCCCGAAGTTGCTGTTTGTACTCTTCTGGGGACAGCGATTTAGTTAAATCTACTTGGGCGAGTAAGTCTGGTTCCGTAGGTTGTAAGTGTTCTTGATGCGGCAATTGTATCGGTGCTGATTGCATCGTTTGTCTGTCTAAGGCTTCTGTAATTGTTGATGCCATTTGCGTTAAAACCTTGACTCCCCCCCAACGTTGACAGTCACCTTCTACTAAGGTCCAGGGTGCCGAGCCCGTGCCGGTTTGGGCAATCATTTCTTCGGCAAAAGTTTTGTATTCTGCGTATTTTTTGGCTTGTTTCCAGTCTTCGGGGCGCACTCGCCAAGCTTGTAGCTTGTCGTCTTCTAGTTTTTTGAGCCGATGTTTGAGCTCTTTTTTGCTCAGGTGTATCCAAAATTTGGCAATTGCTGCGCCGTCATCTACCATCTGGCGCTCGAAGGCGTTGATTTGTCTGATGACTGTGGGTACTTCAGCGTCTGATAGGCGATCGAACAACCGGTCTTCTAAAACATGAGTGTACCAACTATGGTAGAAAAAACCAATCTGGCCGCGGGCGGGCAGTTTCTGCCAAAACCGCCACAAAAAAGGATAGCCCAGCTCGGCTGCTGACGGAGGCCAAATCGGGTGTACCACAAACCCCCGCGGGTCCATATACCCCACCATTTTTTTGACTAGGGCTCCTTTGCCCGCCGCCGCCCAACCTTCGAGCACAATGATTATGGGCAGTTTTTTTTCCCAGCAAGCCTGTTGGAGCGATCGCAACTGCTGCATTAAAACTTCTATCTTGGCATCATAGGTTTCTTTGTCCAGGCAGATATCTAAATCGAGGTTGTCGAGCATATTTACCTTCTATCAGTCAGAAATTATAGTTTAACGTTAGTTTAACGTTTGGCTAAATATCACCATCGTTAATAATAGCAGCACTCCCCTGATGGAAAACTTGCCAAAAATAACCACTATGGTTATAGTTGAATTAGATAGCAAAAGTAAAAATCAACTACCCAGTGGGGGTGACAACTTCTTTACTTAGCTTAAGCATTTTTATTCAAACGATAGTTACTCAAGCACCAAGCTCGGTAACGCCAGAGAGCGCTGATTAAATCTAATACTCACATCCAAAACTAACCCAAAAGGGCAAACCTATTTTTATGATTGCGCTATGAGATAAAACCTGAAAGCCTGGGTGATATAAACAGGTTTCTGAGTTTGATCAACACCATTCTCCAAACTACTGTCATTTATTGTAAAACAGGCCTCTTACCTGTTACTGACATTTGTGAAAAATGTCCCAATTACTGTACTCATTTGTCAATACCAATTAATAGCAACATTCCGAATTTACGGATTGTAAATTTTTTATGACTACCTTGAAAATGCGCTGCTACCGGGGCGAAATTGACTGGTGCGCGATCGCCAATTTGATCGATGCTTGCGAAGCAATCGATAAACTCGGCGAAGAAGTCTCCGCAACGGAACTAAAGCTAATCTTAGATGCACCCAAACTGGACAAAGCCCGCGATGTCCAATTGTGGGAAGATGGTAACTACAAACTTATCGGTTTAGCACTGTTAGATATGCCAGATTTCCCCGATGAAATAGAAGCTTGTCTCTGGTTTTATGTCCATCCAAATGTACGGGGTGAAGGCTTAGAAAAAGACATAATTAACTGGGGAGAAACACGCCTGGGCGAAGTAGGAAAACAACGCAATTTACCAGCCAAATTGCGTATCTACAGCCGTGAGGATAAAACCGACGAAATTATACTATTTGAAAAACAGGGCTTTGCAGTCGATCGCTACTTTTGGACAATGGCCCGATCGCTCTGTGAACCCATTCCCACACCAGAATTCCCCGCAGACTTTGCGCTGACACACGTATCGGGCGAAAAAGACATCGAACCTTGGGTAGAGATGTTCAACCAATCATTTATCGATCACTGGAATCACCACGACTTAACGGCGGAAACCGTGCGTTATTGGATGCAAGACCCCAATTATCAGCCAGAATTAGACTTAATTGCTATTTCGGGCGATCGCAAATTTGCAGCTTTTTGCGACTGTCAAATCAAACCCCAAAAAAACCCCAACAGCGACACAAAAAACGGCTGGATTGAATTATTGGGTACACGGCGCGACTATCGGAAAATGGGTTTAGGAAAAGCGATGCTACTTGCTGGTTTGCACAAATTAAAAGCCGCCGGTGCAAATACCGCTAAACTCAGCGTCGATGCTGACAGTTTGACAGGGGCGACAAAGCTTTACAAATCAGTAGGTTTCTGCCCGATGGAAACATGGATTGAGTGGGCTAAAGCTGTTTGACATTCTCCCGCTGCCTTAATACTAAATCGGGGTTTATGACCCTTTTTATCCACCTAAAACATAAACTTCGATCGCTCTTCCTCTTCAACCCGCTTTCGGCGGGTTTTGTTTATGTAGGCGCGATTTCAATCGCCCGTCGCCTGTCTTTTAACATACAATAATAATTCACAGATGCCATCACCTAGCCTCCCCAAAACTCCCCCAAACCATGTCCAAGCAAAAAAAGACTAGCACCAAAAACTACACTGAAATCAACCTCAGCGACCCCCAATACTACTTCAACCGAGAACAAAGCTGGCTAGAATTCAACAACCGAGTCCTCCACGAAGCCCTCGACCCCCGCACACCCCTCCTAGAAAGACTCAAATTTCTCGCTATTTTTAGTTCCAACCTCGACGAATACTTCATGGTGCGAGTAGCAGCCCTCAAACAGCAAGTAGAAGCAAAAGTCACCAAACTCACCTCCGACGGCAGCACTCCCCAACAACAACTAGATGCCATTAGCAAACGACTTTTGCCCATGGTTTCCCAGCAACACTCCTATTTTGAGCAAACTCTCCGCCCCAAATTAGCAGCCAGTGGCATCCACATTCTCGACTACATCGACCTCAATCAAGAACAGCGCACATACCTACATCGCTACTTCAAAGAACAAGTATTCCCCGTACTCACACCCCTAGCCGTTGACCCCAGTCACCCATTCCCCTTTCTTTCCAATCTCAGCCTCAATTTAGCAGTAGTAGTCAGGGACCCGGACACCCAGGAAGAATTGTTTGCCCGCGTCAAAGTACCCCAAGTTTTGCCCAGGTTTTTGCCCTTGCCGGCCGATTTGCAATGGCAACAAAGAGGCAAATCTGCTGTCTGGACTGGAGTGCCGCTAGAACAGGTAATTGCTCACAATTTAGAGGCCCTGTTTCCGGGGATGGATATTCAGGAATATCACCCCTTTCGTATTACTCGTAATGCAGACTTGACAGTGGAGGAAGATGAGGCAGAGGATTTGCTGCTAGCGATCGAACAGGAACTCCGCAAACGTCGGTTTGGAGGTTCTGCGGTACGCCTGGAAATCCAAGCGATTATGCCACCAGCTCTGCGAGATATGCTCATGGACGAGTTGGATCTAGGAGAGCAAGATGTTTACGTCGTAGAGGGGCTGCTAGGCCTCAAGGATTTGATGTATTTTGTCGGACTTCATGTGCCGGAACTCAAAGACCCCCCGTGGACTCCCGTAGTCCCTGTCCGTTTGCGGAACCCGGAAGTGGCAAGAATTGACGAGTCCATCAGCCATTCTGAGGAGATGGAAGATATTTTTATGGCAATCCGTCGGGGCGATATTATGTTGCACCATCCCTATCACTCTTTTGCTGCTACGGTGCAGCGGTTTATTACTGAGGCGGCGCGCGATCGCTCTGTATTAGCGATTAAGATGACTTTATACCGCACTTCTGGTGATTCGCCGATCGTCAGTGCCTTAATTGAAGCAGCACAAAATGGTAAGCAGGTAGCTGTTTTAGTAGAGCTCAAAGCTAGATTCGACGAAGAAAACAATATTAATTGGGCTCGTAAGTTAGAACAGGCCGGGGTTCATGTAGTTTACGGTTTGGTGGGGCTCAAGACCCACACCAAAATTTTGATGGCGGTACGGCGGGAGGACGGGTGCATTCGGCGCTACGTCCACATCGGTACTGGGAATTATAATCCCAAGACGGCGGGACTTTATACTGATGTCGGTTTGTTGAGTTGTCGGGAGGATTTGGGCTCGGATTTGACTGATTTATTTAATTATTTAACTGGTTATTCACGGCAGGTATCTTATCGTAATTTATTGGTAGCACCGGTCAATATGCGCGATCGATTTTTGGCCCTGATTCGTCGCGAGGCAGAATTTTGTCGCTTACAAACAGAAAATAGTAACAGTACCTGTGGCCGTATTGTCGCTAAAATGAATGCTTTAGTTGACCCTCAAATCATTGTAGCTTTGTACGAAGCTTCCCAAGCCGGGGTGAAAATTGATTTGATTATTCGGGGGATTTGCTGTTTGCGTCCCGGCGTTGAAGGTGTCAGCGAAAATATCAAAGTTATCAGTATTATCGGTCGTTTTTTAGAGCATTCTCGGATGTTTTATTTTTTCAACGGTGGGAACGAAGAAGTTTATATTGGTTCTGCTGATTGGATGCAGCGGAACCTCACCCGCCGGGTTGAGGCGATTGTTCAGGTGGAAGACCCCACAATTGCCATGGAGTTGCAAGAAATCTTGGGGGTGATGCTGGCGGACAACCGCCAAGCTTGGGATTTGCAGCCCGGAGGTCACTATTCTCAGCGGCGGCCACCTGTTAATTGCCCAGAAGTGAGTTCTCAGCAAATTTTGATGGACATGGTAATGAATTAGTTATTGGTTATTGGTGATTGGCTGATTCCCAATCCCCAATTCTTTCCCCCCTTGGGGGGGTTGCCCAACTCCCCATTCCCCATTCCCCATCCCCAATTCTTTCCCCCCTTGGGGGGGGCAGGGGGGGGGTTGCCCAATTCCCAACTCCCAATTCCCCATTCCCAATTCCCGATTCCCAATCCCCCATTCCCAATCCCCAATTCTTTCCCCCCTTGGGGGGGGCAGGGGGGGTTGCCCAATTCCCAACTCCCAATTCCCCATTCCCAATTCCCAATTTCCCTTAACTAAAAGTGCGTTTGAATTCTTCTAACAAATCATCAATTTCTTCGATCGCCTGACTCACATCTATTCTCAAGGCTCCCAAATCCGTTCTATCTAGTAGTCGCACTAGAGATTCCCGCTTGCTCTCGATTTCTGCTACGCGCTCTTTGATTGTTTGTGCATCCATTGTTTTTTCCCTTATTTACTATACATTACCAGCATTTTTCTTCTAGTTATTCTTCCCAAATCAATCTCAAACATTCCATGAAATTGAATTGGTTGGAATCTCTGTATTTTACAACAAAATCTCTAACATTGTCTAGTATATAGCCATTAATTTTGCGTTTTTACTCCATCAATATAGGGATTTGTTCGCTATTTTTTCCTCAATTAGCCTTTTCTATAAATTTGAAATTCAGTAACGAGCGTGAAGTTTTAGGTCCCGCACTACCCTAGCGCCGGCAACACCAGAGTTGGCGAACCTCAGCGCAAAAAAGGGGGACGTTTGCTATCTGTGGTTTTGTTTTTCATCATTTCAGCTAAAAATCGCTTGAGGGCTTTTTCACGATTTTTCATAAACGCAGCCCAAAATCCTGGTTGATATTCATCCATTGTCTTGGCTAGGGCCCAGACATCTATGGCTAAGATGTTGTAAAGTCTTTCATCTTCGCGCTTGAGCGAGTTAATCTGCTCTAGAACTGACTTGCTTGCTCCAGGAGTTTGTTTGTCTTCGTCTTTTATCATGTCTAAAAAATTGGTTAAAAGGGCAAGAGGGTCGATCTCAACCCAAATCTATATAATTTAATGATACTGGTGATATCGATCGCCTTCTGGAAACAAAGACACACCATGAACACGGATATTTACAGGTGTTGGCGACAAGTCGAGGGGGAGAATTTTTTTGAAGCTAGAGACCAGATGTGGGATGTATCTGAGCCCGCGCTCTTAGAGCTTAGCAGTTTTTGCAGGTATTTTGTTTGACACTCCGGGTGCGTGAACGCACGGGGATTCTTGGTTCAGCCAGTCGATTTGCCCGTTGATGTCGCCACCAACGAGTAGAGATCGGCCTGTCCCCAAGCGTTAATTTCGGCGTGCCCCGCCGTATTTAACATAATTCCTGCTTGTCTCAATCCTTTAGCCAAGATATTCTTCGCCGCATTGTGGTCTCGGTGTAATACCGCACCGCAACTACAAACATGAGTTCTGACTGACAGCGATTTTTGAACGCGATTTCCACAACTCGAACAATCTTGGGAAGTATACTGAGGGGCAACAGCAATCACTGTTTTACCGTACACCTTTCCAAAATATTGCAACCATTGAGCAAACTGCGACCACGCTGCATCGCTAATCGATTTAGCAAGTTTATGATTCTTCACCATATTCCTCACATCAAGGTCTTCGTAAGCTACGAAATCGCTAGATTTCACTACGCACAACGCCGTCTTGATGGCGAAGTCTTTACGTTGCCTGCTAACCTTTAAGTGTTTTCTGCCTAGCTTATTAATTGCTTTCTTGCGATTGCCTGAACCTTTCTTTTTCCGAGAAACCCTTTTCTGCAACCGCTTTAAAGCTTTTTCACTTTTACGCAAATGTCGAGGATTAGGAACTGCTTCCCCGTTGCTATCGGTATAGAAATGGTTTAATCCCACATCTATGCCAATAGCCTTGCCAGTAGGAACTATTTCCTCGGTCCGCTCTACGTTAATACAGAACTGAGCTCCGTAGCCATCGGCACGACGCACAACCCTGACTCGCTTAATCTCGGTAGGTGCATAAAAATGTAAATCCCGACTGCCAAGCAATCTAAACGTTCCAGCAGCAAAGCCATCCGTGAATGTCAGACATCTTTTATCGGTAGAAAGCTTCCAGCCTGATGTTTTATACTCAACGGAACGAGTGTACTTTTTGAATTGCGGATATCCCTTTTTCCCCGGCTTTTTAGCCTTGCAATTAGCAAAGAAGCGTTGGATCGCAAAAATGGCACGCTCAGCCGAAGCTTGACGCGCCATTGAGTTAAGTTTTCGGGCCCATTCAAACTCTTTCGCCATGATGGCGCATTGTTTGTACAGGTCTGACAATTTAACCGCTTGATTGTCGATCCAGTAGCTAAGAGCTTTGTTTCGGACAAACTGAGCTGTGCGGATCATTTCGTCTACGATCCGATATTGCTGTGATGAGCCTTTTAGCTTAAACTCTAGTACAATCATGGAACGATCTTATCACGCTTATGGGCAATTATAGCTATAAAAGTTGCAATAGTTGAGAATCTTTACACTTGGAAAATTAAAGCCGTCCTATAAGGACGGGGCTTTAGACCAAATCTTTTGGTAAAATTTTGAATTTATTCAAGACTTTTTGACTGATAATAATAAAAGTATATTATTGCTTGCAGCTAACTACCTCATTGATATGTTCCGTAAAATTTCTTTAGCAAACTTAGCCTTAGTTGTGGGCTTTATTTTAGCAGCAGTCGGTTTCGGAGCCTACTTCACAGACAGACCGACTCTGAATCTGGCGGGTTTTTTTTATGGTATTCCACTGTTGCTGGGAGGTTTAGCCCTCAAAGCTGCGGAACTCGAACCTGCGGAGTTTAGCGAACCCACTACTCCTGAAGTTGTACTCCTGAGAGAACACCAGGCCACGGAGACTCAAAACCAAGTTCGCAAAGATGTTACTAGATTTCGTTACGGCCAACCGGCTCACTTGGATGATGCTCTGGAACGCTTGGGTTTGGCCCCTACAGACGAGGAAAGACCGATGCTGCGAGGGTTACGGGAAGTTTCTATCGATGGTGCTTATGGATTAATTCTAGAGTTTCATTCCCCCTTAATCCCGATCGAACTCTGGGAAGAAAAACAGGCAAAAATAGCTACTTTTTTCGGTCCTGGTTTACACGCAAAAGTGAGTAAAAGTGCTGAAGACAAAGTTGAATTGGCTTTAATTACTGATGCGAAAGCTTAAATTAGTTAAGGAAAATAGTTTGCCAAACAGGGCATTGGTACTGGCAACAAACAAATGACTAATGACTAATGACTACTGACGTCAGACGTTTTGATTAATGTATAGGGAAAACAGGGATACGGCAATGTCACAGAACAGAGTGTCTATCACCGCCAAAGTACCTTTGACTGCTCAACAGCAGTGGGAAACTTTCATGGCTCATCACTGCGGACGTTGGCAAGGGCTATTGGTTAGATATGATGCCACAGGGCAGGTTCTCGATATTCTTGATTCTGTACGCAGTTTCATTCCTTCTGACGATCGGCAAACTGTCACTCATTCCCTCGACTTCAGGAGTCGGATGACAGAAACTGTCACCCAGAAACAATGGGTTTTGACCTTGGGTAATCCGCTGATTATCCATCCGGTCGATCCAGAGGCTTATCTGCTTTTTAATCCCCATTCTTCTGACATAATGGTTGGGCACGATCGAAAAGGTTCAAGATTCTATTTTGAACCTTACCTCTTGGCATCAGGCAAAAGAACGAGTGTGGTGGTGATGTACTACAAATCCCCCGATAATAGCCTTCAACCCAACCTATTTTCATTATTCAGAGAGAGCAAGGAAGAGACAGCCCAACCTTGGTGGTCTGAACAAACTGACTGTAGGATCGATCGAGTGGACTGGCTCACGCTTCCTACTCAAGCGGTAGGGGGGACTTATATTTCATTGGATGAGATGGCTCAATTGCCAGTTCCTCCTCAACCGATTGAAGTGCAAGGCGATTTTCTACAGATCCAGTTTCCAGATGCAATCGAGGTGGTTATTTCGAGCGATCGATTCCAGACTCCCTATTATGCCTCCATGCGTTGGACACCAGATACCAATGATTCGCTGCAAAGCTGCACTTTAATCTACGAAAAACCGGCTCAAAAGGCTGATGTATTCGCCATTTAACAGGCTCAAACTTCGACTTTCGGATGAATGAACTGGTATCCTTCTGCTTTGAGCTTCTGATTCGATATGCGCCGATCGTTCGATGGACTTTTGGCATCTGACACATCCCATTCCACTTCAGGTAATTCGTAGCGATCGCACAGTTGTTTAAACAATTCACGAGCAGCGATCGGCACATCATTCACCAGGTTATAAATTCCTTGTAATTGACGATCGAGCGCCAACTCACTTGCTGATACAATGTCGTCCAAATGAATCCAATTGGTGAAATGATTGCCTGAGCCTGGGCGAGTTGTGCCTGCAAGCTTAGTAAACCGTTTCTTGAGATCGCGATCGGGTCCATAAATTGCTCCAAGGCGAAAGATACATACTTTCAAATCTTGGCTGGATGCTGACAGCAAAACTTGCTCTGTCTCATGTAAAATCTCTCCATGTCTGTTAGTTGGTGCCACAGGTGACACTTCACTCACCCAAGCTCCATTACTATTGCCGTACACCGCACAACTACTGGTATAAATGAGTTGTTTGACGTTGGGAAAATGCTTCAAGGCAAGAACAAGGTTGTTGGCCGTATGCAGGTATGTCTGCTCGTACATCTTGGCATCTACTGGTTCGTTTGCTGTAGGAGCGACACTCAGGAAGACCACATCTTGATTTTGCAAGATCGTCTGTAATGTCTCTTCATCGCAGCGCTCCAGGACGATCGCCTGGTTGGCAACTTTCTCTAACTCCCCAATCCGGTCTGGCGTTGTCGTCGTTGCAGTGATTGCGTGACCCAGGTTCCGCCAATGCTGGGCAACGATACTTCCAACATAGCCACAACCAATAATTATAGCGTTCATCCGTTTTTTCAACTTCTGAGATAGAAGGCTCTAGATTGCATCCAAGATAACAATATATCCCAGTTACAAAACTTAGAGTCGATCGGCATTAGCAAACAAGCGGGAACGAGTAATAAAACGTTCTCCCTCCGGCCCTTCTAGGGAAAAATCGCTGCCTCCTGGTCCCGATGCTACATCTATAATTAACTGCGTATGTTGCCAATATTCGTATTGCTGTGCTGCGATATAGAAAGGACAACCGCCTATTTCGCCGAGTAATACGTCCACATCACCAACTATCAATTCCCCCTTGGGAAAGCACATCGGGGAACTACCGTCGCAGCAGCCGCCGGATTGGTGAAACATCAATTCTCCGTGTTGGGTTTTGAGATAGTTGATTAATTTTAAGGCTGTTTCGGTGGCAGTGACTTTGGCGATTGTTTCCATTTTAGTCTGTTTGTGTAGCAGTTTTATTTCGTTTTTGAATTAGCTTTTTTTATTAACCGCAGAGGGCGCAGATGGCAGAGAGGAAGAAGGAGTTGACTAATTTTTTAAGTTGGTCTTTTTTGCTTCTTCCTTTCTGGACTTTAAAATTTTAGAAGAAACCTAAAGCTTTGGGGCTGTAACTTACTAACAAGTTCTTGGTTTGTTGGTAGTGGTCTAACATCATTTTGTGGTTTTCGCGGCCGATTCCGGATGATTTGTAGCCGCCGAATGCTGCGTGGGCTGGATAGAGGTGGTAGCAGTTTGTCCAGACGCGACCGGCTTGAATGGCGCGGCCCATGCGATAGGCGGCGTTGATGTCGCGAGTCCAAACTCCTGCGCCTAAACCATAGAGTGTATCGTTGGCAATTTCTAAGGCTTGGGCTTCGTCTTTGAAGGTGGTGACTGCTAATACTGGTCCGAAGATTTCTTCTTGAAAAATTCGCATTTTGTTGTCACCTTTAAAGACTGTGGGCTGGAAGTAATAGCCTTCTTTTAAGTCCCCAGATAAGATGTTTCTTTCGCCGCCAATTAGGCATTCGGCACCTTCTGCATGGCCAATTTTGACGTATTCGGCGATTTTTTCCATTTGGTTGATGGATACTTGTGCGCCTAGGGTTGTTGTGGAGTCTAAGGGGTTGTTTTGTTTGATTTGGCGGATGCGGGAGAGGGCTTTTTCGATGAATTGGTCGTAGATTGATTCGTGAATTAAGGCGCGAGAGGGACAGGTGCAAACTTCTCCTTGGTTGAAGGCGAACATCACAAATCCTTCGATGGCTTTGTCGAGGAAATCGTCGTCTTTGGCGCAGATGTCTTCACAGAAAATGTTGGGGGATTTGCCGCCTAATTCTAGGGTGACTGGGATGATGTTTTGGGAGGCGTATTGCATGATTAGCCGCCCGGTGGTGGTTTCGCCGGTGAAGGCGACTTTGGCGATGCGGCGGCTGGTGGCTAGGGTTTTGCCGATTTCGGCGCCTGGTCCGTTGATGATGTTGATTACGCCGTCTGGTACTAAGTCGGCGATGATTTCCATTAAGACTAGGATTGAGGCGGGGGTTGGGCCTGCTGGTTTGAGGACGACGCAGTTTCCGGCGGCGAGGGCGGGGGCTAGTTTCCAGGCGGCCATGAGGATGGGGAAGTTCCAGGGTATGATTTGTCCGATGACGCCTAGGGGTTCGTGGAAGTGGTAGGCGACGGTGGTTTCGTCGAGTTGGCTGATGGACCCTTCTTGAACTCGGATGCAGCTTGCGAAGTAGCGGAAGTGGTCGATCGCCAGTGGTATGTCTGCTAATGTGGTTTCACGGATTGGTTTACCATTGTCCCAGGTTTCGGCGATGGCTAGGCGATCGAGGTTTTCTTCCATGCGATCGGCTATTTTGTGTATAATCCGCGCCCTTTCTGCGGGGTTAGTCTTACCCCAGTTGAATGCGGCTGCGTGGGCGGCATCTAGGGCTAATTCTACATCTTCGGCGGTCGATCGCGGGATTTGACAAATTGGTTTTCCGGTAATGGGAGACAGGTTTTCTGAGTATTTTCCTTTGACTGGTGCTACCCATTTCCCACCGATAAAGTTGTCGTAACGAGCTTGAAAAATCGACTGATTGCCCGATAGAACTGGTGCTGTTATTACCATTTTATTACCTAATTAAAATTTGTTTTTGCGTATTTCTTAATATCTAGCATCTCCTATTTTTCTATTTTTGGCACTAGGATATACAAAATTTTACATTCCCTAAAGATTGAGGCTCGGATTTGAAGATATAATATGCTTGCATATTTGAGTAAGTAAGGGCGAAGCATGACCGCAGACAATTTATTAGCTCGCGCCAGAGATTTACAGCCGTCATGCTTCGCCCCTACGAATATTTGCAAAACAAGGCCTGTTCAATAACTGGCTTTTGTGGAGATGTCTATTAATTAACTGTGTCGCTGGGGTAGTTCGATCCGAAATTGAGTACCTTTACCCGCTTGGGAAAAATACTTCAATTCGCCTTTGTGCTGCTCGACAATTATGTCATAACTGATAGCAAGTCCTATGGTGCTGGCATCCATCGCAGGTTTGGTAATAAAAAATCGCTCGAAAATTTTGGTTTTTACCTCTTCGCTCATGGCGATGCCATTATCAGCAATTTCAATGGCAATGCGCTGACCACTTACCACCTGAGTGCGAATCCAAATCACTGGTTTAAAGTTGATTGCTTCGGACTCGTTCAATTGTTGACTAGACTCTTCCAAAGCATCGATCGCATAATTCATAATATTCAGAAAAGCTTGATTGAGTTGACCGGCATAACACTCAATTTGTGGCAAATTGCCGTAGTCCTTCACCACCTTGATATCGCGCCTGCCTTCGCGAGCAGGTAAGCGGTGTTGCAATAGTAAAAGAGTATTTTCTAAACCGTCTGAAACGTCGAATAATTGCCAACCGGAGCGATCGCTGCGGGAAAATTCCTGTACCGACAAGATAATTTGGCGAATGCGATCGCTCCCCGTGCGCATGGAACTGACAATTTTCAAGAAATCATCCAGCAGAAATTCCACATCCATGTCTTGTTGTTTTTGCAGAATCTCTTGGCTAGGATTAATTAACTGTTCTTGATACATTCGCAATAGTTCTATCAAATCAGTAGCGTAGGTTTGTATGTGAGTCAGATTGCTGTAAATAAAAGTAATCGGATTGTTAATTTCGTGGGCAATGCCAGATACTAATTCACCCAGATTAGACGTTTTTTCATTTTCTATAATCCGATGGTGGAACTGTTGCAATTCTTGATGCGATCGCTCTAACTGTGCCCTCAACTGGCGCGATCGAAAACCACCGCGTACCCGCCCCAATAATTCCTGCTTAACTATGGGTTTCAGCACAAAATCGTCCACTAGCACATCTAATTTTGTGGAGTCAAACTGGTCTGATGCAGCCAGCAGAATCAGATAGATAGTGCCAAATTCTGAGTTATCCGCCTGCATCCGGTACAAATCTAACCATTCAATTTGAGGTGAAGTCCCATCACAAATTACCAAATCTGGGGAGGTTTGCTCAGCCAAATCTAACCCAGACTGAGCATCAGGGGCGACTATCACCTGATGTCCCTCCCCTGAGAGGAACTCTTGCAGGACTTCCAAAGTCAGAGCATCCGCGATCGCCAAAATCTTTCCCATAACACCAACTCCACAAATTACCTTTCAGGATACAACAGCCAGAATTATCACTGTATATTTAAAATTAAAATAATTAAATGTTACCAAAAATTACCAATAACTACCCCAGGAAACCCCAAAAAACTTTAAAATTAATTCATAGTATCGTCAATAACCCTTCTCGGTCAGCGCCTGGGAATGCCAATTACCAACAACCCCTCAACTTTGATTCAATCCGAAACACTCGAACTATTAGAATGGTCGCGCTTGTGTCAGCACTTGGCTACCTTCGCGGCCACCAAACTCGGTGTCGCCGCCGCCTTGGACCTGCAAATCCCGGAATCTCAAGCTGAAACAGCAGAATTGCTGGCTCAAACTCAGGAAGCTTATCAGTTGGATAACCGTCCCGGCGGTGGTTTGGCTTTTGAAGGCATCCAAGACATCGGTACTTCGCTGCAACGAGCTGAACTTCAGGGTTTGCTCAGTGGTGAAGAATTGCTGGCGATTGCTACCACCCTGGCGGGAGCGAGACAATTGCGCCGCATCATTGACAACCAGCCAGATGTGCCGACACTGAAGGATTTGGCTGCTCAATTGCGGACTTATCCTGAAATCGAACAAGAAATACATCGGTGTATAGACGATCGCGCCCAAGTAGCCGATCGCGCCACTCCTAAATTAGCAGGAATTAGGGTTCAAATACGACTGTTGCGCGATCGCATTTATCAAATACTACAAGGAATTTTGCAGCGACAATCCAACGCCGTCCAAGAACAAGTAATTACCCAAAGAAACTCGCGCTTTGTAATTCCCGTTAAAGCTCCCCAAAAAGATGCCATACCGGGCATCGTTCACGACTCCTCAGCCAGCGGCGCGACACTGTATGTAGAACCCCACAATACAGTAAATCTCAACAACCAGATGCGGCAATTTCTCAGACAAGAACAAGTCGAAGAAGAAGCAGTTCGCCGCGCTCTGACGGAGCAAGTAGCAGTAGTCAAACCAGACTTAGATAGATTGTTGGTGGTAGTGACAACTTTAGATTTAGCCACAGCCAAAGCGCGTTACGGCTTTTGGCTAGAAGCAAATCCACCTAATTTTATTGAATTGGGCAATACAGAATTAGCAGCAAACAAGGGAGAAATAGCAGAGGCAGAAAACTCCGAAAACTCAGAAAACCCCAAAGTACAAATTCCCAACTTGCGATCGCAAATCACCCTGCGCCAGTTGCGCCATCCCCTGTTAGTTTGGCAACAGCAATACGAACAAGGCTTTCCAGTAGTGCCGATCGATTTAACCATCGCACCGCACATTCGCGTCGTCGCCATCACAGGCCCCAACACCGGCGGCAAAACTGTCACCCTCAAAACCTTGGGATTAGCAGCTTTAATGGCAAAATCAGGAATGTTTGTTCCCGCCCGCGAACCTGTAGAATTGCCGTGGTTCGACAACATTTTGGCAGATATTGGTGACGAACAATCTTTGCAGCAAAGTTTGTCTACTTTTAGTGGTCATATTCGTCGCATCAGCCGCATCTTAGCAGTCTTGAAAAAAGGAGGAGAAGAGGATTCAGACCTCCCAATTCCCCATACTTCAACTACCCTTCGACTACGCTCAGGGGACACGATTCCCGATACTTCCACTACCCTTCGACTACGCTCAGAGGACACGGTTCCCGATGCCCAATTCCCCATTCCCGATGCCCAATTCCCCATTCCCAAATCCTTAGTTTTATTAGATGAAGTAGGAGCGGGGACTGATCCATCAGAAGGTAGTGCATTGGCGATCGCACTTTTACAATACCTCGCCCAAAACTCCCTATTAACAATCGCAACTACCCACTTTGGCGAACTCAAAGCCCTCAAATATCAAGACTCCCGCTTTGAAAATGCCTCAGTGGAATTTGACGATAGTTCCATGCAGCCAACCTATCGGCTACTGTGGGGAATTCCCGGACGTTCCAACGCTCTAAGCATTGCCAAAAGACTCGGTTTGCTACCAGAAATAGTTGCAGAAGCTCAAACCTATGTTGGCGGAGCGTCTGTCGATGTCAATCAAGTAATTGCTGGACTCGAAGCCCAGCGGCGGAAACAGGAAACCAAAGCCAGAGAAGCCACTCAACTACTGCACGCAACCGAACAACTGCACCGAGAAGTTTCTGAAAAAGCAGCAGCTTTGAAAGAAAGGGAGCGAGAACTAAAAATAGCTCAGGAAGTGGCGGTAAATGAGGCAATAGGCACGGCAAAATCAGAAATTGCTCAAATCATTCGTCGTTTACAATCTGGCGACCAAACTGCTCAAAATGCTCAAGTTGCGACAGAAACCTTAAATCAAATTTCCGCCAAACACTTGCCCTCGCGCAAAGCACCGGCTAAGCCGAAACCGGGTTTTATGCCAAAAGTGGGCGATCGCATCCGCATTCCCAGCTTGGGCCAAACCGCCGAAGTCCTCAGCGGGCCAGACGCTAACGAAGAATTGAGCGTCAGGTTTGGGATTATGAAAATGACAGTCAAACTAGCAGAAATTGAATCCCTCGATGGTCAAAAACCTGAAACTAAAGCCCAATTAGCGAAGATAGCGGCCCAAGCCCAAGCACAGGCTACTGCTAAGGCCAAACAAGCTCAGTCGGAAGTTCCCAAACCAAATCCTGAAATCGCCATTCGGACTGCTAATAATACGATCGACTTGCGAGGCGCGAGAGTTTCCGATGCGGAAATTGAAGTAGACAGAGCTCTTTCCAAAGCCTTTGAATACGGAGTGTTGTGGATAGTTCACGGCAAAGGTACGGGACAGTTGCGACGGGGTATTCACGAATTTCTGGACACTCATCCCCAGGTTTCTCGCTATGAGTTGGCTAGTCAAAAAGAAGGAGGTGGAGGTGTGACGATCGCTTTTTTGAAGTAGTCAGGATTGAGGTGTTTCTGGTGGATTACTGATTATAGGTTTGTAGGCAGCAAAACAAGCTGGATTGAATCTATGATTGGGACTGCCTATAGCGAGTGTAAATGAGTTGTGATTTTTTTTTTAACGAACCGCGAAGACGCAAAGAACGCGAAGTTCGGAAAGAGAAGAGAGTTTCACAACTCATTTATACTCGCTAGATACTGCAAATGTGGCATAATTGAAATTTGAGTTCTCAGTTGAGTAAACTGCCTGATTAATGAAAAAAACTCCCTCAAATGAAGTTTTGGTTGGCGACTGTCGTGAAGTGATGAAGACATTGCCAGAAAATTATATTTCTGCGTGTATCACTGACCCACCTTATAATTATGAATTTATTGGTCATAAATGGGATGACTCGGAAATTCAAAGACGTAGGGAAAAAGTGAATGGCAAGGGAAGTAAAACCCTTGTTAAAAACATTCCCTATGGCAGTGGTTTAGCAGGTGGAGTCAGAAACGAAAAATGGTATCAAAGGAATCGTAACAACACTCTGGATTATGAAAAGTGGTGCTTTGATTGGGGTGAGCAGCTTTTTCGGATCTGCAAACCGGGTGCAACAGTTTTAGTTTTCAACAGCACGCGAACTGTTGCTCACGTACAAGTAGCCCTTGAAAATGCTGGTTTCTATGCGAGAGATATGCTTGTTTATAAAAGATCGAGTGGTATTCCTAAAGGTGTCAATATCAAACAACAGTTCGAGAAAAAAGGATATGAAAATCCTGAAAAATGGGATGGTTGGCACAGTTGTCTGAGAAATGAATGGGAAGCAATCTGCGTACTTCAAAAACCACTGGTCAATAATTATTTGGAAACTCTACAGGAGTATGGTACTGGTCTATTTTATACTAAAGATCGGTTTGGTGGTTTTCAGTCAAATATTTTAGAAGGTATACAGCGTGAGAAAACCGAGGAGTTTAACGTCCATTGTACGGTTAAACCGATCGCTCTCATGAGACAACTGGTCGAAATATTTGTACCGCGTTTGGAAAATTCTATTCTAATCGATCCTTTCGCAGGATCGGGAACTACATTAGTGGCGGCGCAAGAATTTGGCATTAGGTATGTTGGCATTGAAATAGTACCTGATTACATAGAAATTATCAACAAGCGCCTAGATAGTTTCAGCGGTGTACAGGGAATTCTCCCACTCTTTCAGTAAGAAATGACTTTAAATCAAACCCACTTATTGTTTGTATAAAATCAAACGAAGCATCGCCAGTGTAAACTCTCCAAGTCCCTACTTGGCAGGCTGTAATAGCTGCGGGCAAATTATCTTGTCTAAGTATTAAAAAAACTGGCTCGTAATTATGAGTACGAAGTAGTGGGCCATAGGATTTGAACTTTTTCAGTGTTCCAGAATCTCCTGAGCCAATACGATATTTTGTATCGATCGCGTACCCATCAACAATCAGATCGCACGGCTCATCACTTCCCACTTTAAATGCTGGCTGAAAACTACTGCAATATGCTTTGCAGGTTTCCGTAACTAACAATTGCCAACACATTCCTAACTCACGTCCCCAATATTGCTTATTTTCTTTTTTTATTATGGGAGAGATACCAAACACATCCATTAAAATATCGTGTTCTTCATTCTCTTCTGTGTAAACTTTCTCGGTAAATGAATTTTGGTATCTTGCTAAAATTTGCTCTAGTTTTTTTTCAGTCATCATCAGTTACCAGTTCAGCTAAACTAACGGATAATGCCTTGGCTATTTTGTTTGCATTAAGCAGCGTTATATTCCTTTCACCTCGTTCAACTGAGCCAATATAAGTACGATGTAATTCAGATAGTTCTGCAAGCTGATCTTGGGAAAGATTTCTGAGCTTTCTGAAATGTCTAACTTTTTTGCCAAATTGCTCCGTAATATCCATAGATTGCGCCAGCTTAAGCAACGACAACTATAATCTGACAGACTATAAGTAGCGACAGACTATAAGTAGCATTCGAGATAGCTAGAATCTTTGGATTGATATAGGTCCCGATCGCTTCAAAACACTGATTTGATTTCGGTCACTCTGTGGAGTAGCATAGTTGGGGGGAAATTTTGGTTATGGGTTTGTTTTGGGCGATCGCACTTAAAAACGCAACTTTGCAACTCGCAATTCCGTCTAACAGTCAGGGCTACCGGAATCAAAGCTCATGGGTGTGGATCAAGATTAACAGAGTTGTTTTTGCGATGCTGGTAACAAGCGCCATCACCGCACACTGTTAGAGATCCAGCCTGAACCTGTCTTAATTTTCAATGCTGAAGCTATGCGCTCGATCGTAAAGTCCTCCACTCCCACCAACGAAGCGGGCACATCTCCCAACTGGGAAGAATTGACCCAAAAAGCACCAGAACCTACCCAGTTGGACAACATTAAATCTCAACTGGATTTAGTGCTGTTAGCCCTAGAAGCACTGGCGGGGATTGGCTCGGAGGCAATGCTCAAGGTGGCTGTAGAACTGAATTTAGAGTCAATGGTGGCCGATCGCGTGGCACTATGGCGACTACGCCAGTCTAACCCGCTACGGAAAGGCCAGGGGGGACGGAAAAAACTGGATGTGGAAGAAGCCCGATCGCTGGTTTTGATTAGCTGTCACTTAGCAAAACAGCACCAAGCCTTAATCCGTCGCGCTGTAGCACTGCTGGAACAAATGGCAGAGCAAAATCGCGAACCTCACACCGTCGCTTTGCTGGGAGATTATATTGACAGATTCAGCAATACTTATGGCGATCGCATGGAAGATGCAGAAAACTTATCCGGCGCACAACTAACCAATTTAGCTCTCAAACTATTGATCGATTTACTCTTCTACAGCAGTCCCGGCGGCCACCGTCGTCTTTGGTTAGCTCTGCTCGATCGGGCTAAAAATTAAGTGTAAACTCATGAAATGGAGGCAGAGCCTCCGGATCTGCGTTACCAGGCAGAGCCTGGTAACGAGAATTCCTTCTTCTTCCTGAATTTCCCCCCTAGGGGGGGGCAGGGGGGGGTTACTTCTTCCTTCTTCCTTCTTCCTTCTTCCTTCTTCCTTTCTTTTATGGTTCTAAAACGGTACACGCCCCCCACTTGCACGCTGGAAATTACAGCTAAAAGTTCGCCCCTATCTCGTTGGGCGGGGAAACCCGTGTTGAAATCTCTCAGTTTTGAACTGCGACTCGACGATCCGCGACTGCCAGATACTGAACACGTTACTCTCAAGGGCGATCGGCTGCAACTAGAAGCCCTCCACGAAGCAGTCAACTTCTACATTCAAAACTTTCTGGGCGAATCCCACCCTTGGGAAACCAGCCTCACATCTGAAGCTAAGGATAGCCTGGGGAAAACTGACTCAGCACCAGCCCGCAGCCCCGTCATCCTGCATGAATCTTTAAACCCTTCAGAAACAACAATTTTTGAGTCAAACTCTTCAGAGGCACAAAAAAATGCGGATCTTCCGGTTCATCCCCACTTGAAACCCCGCGGCCTGCTCTCCCACAACTTATTCTTAGGCTCTTTGACAGTGGCAGAATCCGGGCAGGTAGTTCCCTTGAGTACCGTCCAACTGTTTGACTTAGCCACCGCTTTGGATCAATACAGCAGCGAGGTGATGGCACTTCCGAACCTCGGTCGATCGCCCCAACGCCCCCTGGCCTCACCTTGGGTCAAAGTGGCTGCAATGGTTGTCGCCAGCGTCGGTTTAACCACAGGTGTCATCAAAGTGCTTCAGCAGAGTCGATCGGCAGAAATCGCCTCAGCCCCCGGCACTCAAGCATCCAGCCCAACTCCCCAGCCAAACCTAGCCGTAGGGGTGTCTCCCAGTCCGGCTCTAGCAACACCAACGCCCCCTGCGCCAACCCCCTCAGCCACACCAACCTTGCCACCCCTGCCGCCCCCGCCCCTCAACAGCAACCCATCCTCCAGTCCCAGCTTACCCCCCATCGCCGCCTCTCCAACTCCCGCCATTAACAAACCCAGCCCCATCCAGCAGCCCGCCCTGCTATTTCCACCTAACAACAGCGCACCCAATGCAGCACCAAATGCAGCACCCAATGCCGCACCCAATCCTCAAGGGCAAATAATCACCATTCCCGCACCCGCAGAACTCCCAATTTCTGCCCCTTCCCAGCCACCCCCAGCACCCAATGCACTCCCCCCCGTACCACCCAGGCTAGGGCCCACCGCAGCGCCACCCCTGCCACCCTCCCTATCTGCTTCGCGGCTCCCAATTGAGCCCCAAGAATCAATCCCTCGTCCCATCGGGCCGATTGTTCCCCCAAGCAGTACGGAACTACCACCCCTTGAGGATGCTCAACCCAAAACTGAGTCAGACAACAACAAAGTAGCAAGTGGGAGCAAAGCAAATCGCACTTTATTTGATACAATTCCCCAAGTTTCTGAAGCTAAAACTTATTTTGAGGAACGCTGGAAGCCGCCAGAAGGTATGCAAGAAACTTTGGAATATAGTTTGCAGATAGATGAAACAGGGTCTATCCAAAATATTATGCCAATGGGAAAAGCAGCAGGAGATTATATCGATCGCACAAATATGCCTTTAGTCGGTGAGCCTTTTGTTTCTGCTGTTTCTAATGGAACCCCCCCCAGAATTCGAGTTGTTCTGCGGCCCAACGGTCGAGTCCAAACTTTTTTGGAACAAAGTAATTAAACTTTGTTATTTGTTATTGGTTATTTGTTATTTGTTATATCAAATCCGGTAGCATCTTAACTATTCATCTCTCTATTCTCTCCCTCTGTGTTCTCTGTGTTCTCTGCGGTTAAATCATTCCGATGCAACGGTCAACAATATTATTAGTTGTTGGTTGTTAGTGATAATAACTATATAGTACCTGTAGGGGCGGGTTCACCGACAATTTTTATCACCCACAAACAATCTTAATCAACCCGCCCCCACCCAAGGAATAACCCCCAATAACTTACTCCATAGCGCATCACCATATAATCTGCAAAAAAGAACGATCGCCCTTTCCATCCATCCCCGCCAATCTACCTAGATTTAGGGTGACAAAAAGTGCGATCGCCCTTTTGACAAATCACCAATAACTACCAACTAATCATCAGAATCATCCTCAAAAGTCTCCTCAAAACCCGCTAAAAAGTCATCCAGGGCGATGGAGGCGATCGCCAAATTAAAACTATCAGCATCTTCCAATCCCCACGTATTCACCCCCACCACTTGACCGGCCATATTAATCAACGGGCCACCAGAATTTCCCGGATTAATCGACGCATCAGTTTCTAACACCTTCATCTCAGCGATCTCGTCCTCATCATCGTCACCTTCCTCATACTCATCCGGTTCCCGAATTTCACTAATAATCCCCTGACTCACAGCAGCAGCCAACTGTCCCAAAGGATTTCCCACAGCAATTACGCGATCGCCCACTTTCACATCAAAACACAACTCTAAAGGAGGATATTCTTCAGGAGATTCTACTTGTTCACCAGTCTTCGGATCGAGCACAAAACCAGTAACCAACAGCAAGGCTAAATCCTCTTCCGCATTACCAGTAAATATCACCTCAGCCATTCTCAACTTCCCGTCATTAGTTTCCACTAAAACCTGTTCGACTTCATCTTCTTCATAGAAATAATCTTCATCAGCAATATCTTCCACAACATGATAGTTAGTCACAATCGTGTCCGGCGTTACAAAAAAACCACTACCCGAAGAAATTTCTTCTCCCGTATCCCAATCCATCACATAAACTGAAACTACAGACGGCAAAACTTGCTCAACTAGATCAGAAAAATTGCCAGTCTGAGTTTTGAACTCTTTCAATTGCTGTTGCAAAGCTTTTTTATCGGCCTGCATTTTGCGATAAAGTTGCTGAACTTTTGCCAAATCTAGCCTTAATTGAGTTTCCCGAACGCTCATATTTTGCCTTTCCCTGAAATAGATTGCTGATTTATTGTGGCTGTTTGATTGTAGATTTTTGAGAAAATTTTGAGTATTACACCAATTTCATAAATATTTGCTACAGATGCCGTTCAAAGCCCCCCCTTGGGTTCGGGGGGGTTGGGGGGGTATTTATGTCGCGCTACTTTATGAAATTGGTATTACACCAGATTTCACAACTCCCATCTAAAATCTACAATCAGACTGCTAATGTACCTGTTTTCTCAAAGCGAACCGCCAATTATTTTTATTTTACAAAAGGCGATAAATTGCGGCAAAAAACCGTAAAAAATAAATGGTCTTCAGAAGTTTAAGAACCGCGTTGAACTTCGATGAAGATTTCTTCCAAAATTTCACTGGCTCCCTGTGCCCGCAAGCGGTGGGCGAGGTCAATACCCAGCATTTCAGCAGTTTCTGCCGCGCCACTAACAGTATCTTTCACTAACCGCAAACCGTCTAAACTAGATACCATTCCGGTTAAAGTTAATTGACCGTTTTCAATTTTGGTATTGACACCGATCGGCACTTGACAGCCTCCTTCCAATTCCCGCAGAAAAGACCGTTCAGCATAACATCTTTGGGCTGTTTCCGAGTGTTCTAGAGCTTTAATCACTTCCAGAATTTCTGGATCTCCAGCGCGACATTCGATGCCCAAAGCACCTTGTCCGACGGCGTGGAGGGAGATTTCCGGGGCGATAACTTGGTGGATGCGATCGCCCATACCCAATCTTTCCAAGCCCGCAAATGCTAAAATAATCGCGTCATAACCGCCATCATCCAATTTAGCAAGTCGAGTATTCAGATTACCACGAATATCTTTAAATTCAAAATGAGGGAAATGATGCCGCAGTTGAGCAAGTCGTCGCAGGGAAGAAGTGCCGATAACCGCACCTTTTGGTAGCGTGTCGAGTTGCTTGTCTTTGTGCTTTTCGTGAACGACGAGAGCATCAGCGGGATTTTCCCGTTCGGTGACACATCCTAAAATTAAACCTTCGGGCAAATTGGTCGGCAAATCTTTGAGGGAATGAACGGCAAAATCCGTTTCATTGTTCAGCATTCCCGTTTCTAATTCTTTAGTAAAAAGTCCTTTATCACCAATTTTAGCGAGGGCTACATCCAGAATTATGTCCCCTTGGGTGGACATCGTGTGGACTTCAAAAGTGTGTTGTGGGAAATGTTTCTGTAGCTCTGCTTGCACCCAGTGTGTTTGGACTAGAGCGAGTTGGCTTTTGCGGGAACCGATGCGGACGGTTCGTGAGGGAGCAGATGCGGTTGTAGACATAAGATCGAGCTTGAAATGAGCCAATATATTCACCTGATCTAGCCTACCGCAGGTGGGGACTTTAATCGGTGGTTGCCATAATTCATGGGCATATAATATAAATATCAGACTTTGACCGCCACTACCAGTCAGCCTCCATTATGTTTCCCATAAAGTATTACGCCCAGTCCTGTCAGGCGATAGAGTCGCCCCCAGAGCAGATATTTAGTACCTGTAATATGAATTTTTATTACGCTGTTTGCGATCGCAACTGCTACAAATACGCTGAACAGCTTATAATGCCAAGTAAATTACTCAAATTGCGATCGTCCTAAAACTATGAAAAGTGCTATTGAGATAGCTCGTTACTTTTTATGTCGAGTCGATCGAGAAGTTGGTGATACAATTTCTCTTCTCAAGCTGCAAAAACTCGTGTATTACGCCCAAGCTTGGAGTTTAGTATTTAGAAGCCAGCCACTATTTTATCAAGATATTGAAGCTTGGGTTTCCGGCCCAGTTGTTCGTGATGTTTGGCATGAGTATGAAGCTTATAAATACAGCGATATTCCATCTCCCAATAATTTTGATGAAGAATTTGACGAAGATGAGAGCGAGGTACTCGAAGAAGTCGGGAATGCTTATGGAGAATTAAGTGCTAAACATTTAGCAGAATTAACGCACTCAGAGATGCCTTGGTTAAACGCCCGCCAGGGATTAGAAACTGCCGAAAAATCAACTAACATCATCTCTCACGATGACATGAAATCTTGCTATGCACCTTTAGTGGAGGCATAGATGGGAAAAAGTGCATTTATTACTATTTTTAAGAACAGGCAAGATGCCTGTTCCACAACAGATAAAATTGATTATGGAGTTGGCTTCTACTCCATAAGTTTTTAACGCTTACCTGCTTGAATTGCCGAATTTGCCATCTTAATTACATCAGCTTCCGCTCCATTTTTAATTGCTACCGTATAGAGAACTCCCTGAGCTTTCCACTCAACCGAAGCTGTGCAGTAAGCCCCACAACCGTTATGAAAAACTCCTTTCATACCCCCCGCAAGTTGCACATTTTTTAACGTCTTAGTTACCCCTTCCATTTTTGTAGAAAATTCACCGCCTTTTTGAGCTCGAATTTCTCCAAAGCTGCAAACTCCCGCATGACAATCTGCCGTATAACCAATTGAGATAGTATAGCTATCTGCTTTCGCTGTACTTTGATAGTAAAGTTTTTGCGAAGTAGAAATACTGCTGGGAATAAAAATTGGTACTTGCGTTTTACCTTTTAACTTTGGCAAAATTTCATTGACTGCAACAGGAGTGCCGGCTTGAGCTAGTTGTTGTGCTTCCTGTTGTCGCTGAGGCGATTGCGAGACTCCAAAAACTACCGATGCAGGTACTAAAGCAGTCAATACACACGCAGAAGTCGCCAAAAGTAATAATTTGTTCTTCACTGTGTTTTTCCTTGATATTCAAACAGTCCAGTTGTTCGATGAACCGCATTCACCTATGTACAACCATAATTCAAAATACAAAAGCAATAATAGCTTTTCAGCAAAAAACTATTTTTATATTGTCTTGACAAAGTTGCCAAAATATGTAGTCATATGTAATATAGAGAAGGCGAGTAATTTAGGAGTACATCGTGGAACTGCAAGGGTATTTACGCCAGCACGGATTAGAAGCTTTGTCCGAAACTTATCATATCAAGGTTACGCGCGATCGGCAATATCCTCATCTCGTCTGTCTGAAATACTCGCAGATAGAATCCCCGCTGGGCGAAAAAATAGTCCAACAGTGTCGGGGTATCATTTTAGACTCATCCCAAGATTGGCAGATAGTTTCTTATCCCTACGACAAATTTTTCAACTACGGAGAAGGCCACGCCGCTACAATTGATTGGAACAGTGCCAAAGTTTATGAAAAACTAGATGGTTCTCTGATTGTACTCTATTTTTACAATGGAGAATGGAGAGTGCAATCTAGCGGAACTCCCGACGCAGCGGGCGAAGTTAACGGTTTTGGATTCAGCTTTGCCGAACTTTTTTGGAAAGTCTGGCAAGAATTGGGCTATCAATTGCCGGAAGAAACAGATCGGTGTTTTATCTTTGAGTTGATGACGCCTTACAATAGAATAGTTGTGCAGCAAAAAAACAATCAAATCGTGCTGCACGGAGTTCGCAACACTCAAACTCTGCTAGAAACAGACCCCAGTATGTGGGCAAATAAATACGGCTGGGAGTTGGTAGCATCCTATCCTTTAACTAGCTGGAAAGAAGTT
>RDXH01000065.1 GCA_004292745.1 Oscillatoriales cyanobacterium
CGGGATACTTTTATCAGCGAACAGGTAGGCAAAGGTGTACCGAGTGCGGTGGTTGCTAAATGGTGCGATACGTCGGAAAAAGTGATTAATGCTGTGTATTTAGACGGCAAGATTTTGGAGCATTTACGCCCGCTTTGATGCTGTTAATATGTTGATTCTAGGGGCAACTTTTGTGAAACAAAACTTTACAGTTCCTGTGTTGACAAGGAACTGTAAGTCTGCAATCGTGAGTAACTAAGGAAGATTGATGCGCGACTGCTAAGCACTGGAAATGCTTAACAAGTCACGACTTCCCCAAACCGTTATGTTAGAACGTTTGGAGCCTAAATATAATGCCACATTCAGCCGATTGTCCCAAGGGACGATCGCAACTCTTAATGATTGAGTTGGCGGGGTTTTGCCATGACTGAACCCCCCATCAGCCACCGTCGCATTGACAAGTTAAAAGCGATCGCCTATGACCGTGGCTTCACCAATGAAGACGCCAAACTTGACTTACAAGCTGTAGACAGTGTAGACACCCTCGACTGGACTAACGACGGCTCTTTCCCCGTCTGCAACTTTACCCGCCACAATTCCACCTTCTTTGACTGGGTTGATTTTGGACAACTCATTGCACTTGCACTCGCTTCTGTGGGGGTATTTGTGCTGGCTATGTCTATGTGGCGACAAATCAACCCGCTCAATCTATTCCCTAAAATCCGCATCAACATTCAAATAGGAGCCGAATATGGGACGCATGAACAAAATCTTTAAAAATGAGGAAAAATCGGGCGGTTTAAGCCATGGTAGCCACGCTATTAACCATTCCACCGTTTTAGCCCCAACCAGTGCCGACGCAATCAGTCCGCTAAATCCTGGGAAGTTCGCAGCAAGTGAACGCTCAGTCCCCATCATCGAAAAACCCCGCTACTTCACAGAAGAAGAAGCCGATGCGATGAAGACGCTAGCAAAGGAGAAAACTGAGGGCGCACGTCACGCCAAACGGGCTTATGAAGCTGCTGGCAAGATTGAGGAAGCCGATGCCAAAGTCCACAAACACCACCGCAAATACGAGGGCGTGGTTGCCGACAACGAGCTCGTAAAAAAGCGCGCCGACGCACGTCTGGGTAAACACCTGCACGGACTTCGACCCGCTTATGCCCGACTGGGTATGAGTCTCGACCAAGCTGCGAGTAATGCCGATACCCGTATTGGTGAAATTAAAGCCAAGCTCCAGGGGGCAAAACGATGACAAAGGCGATCGCAATGCTCAACGATTTCTTGATGCTTGCGATTGCCTCCAGCTTCCTATGCTGGATAGCGTCGCTGCATCCACAAGCTCTAACCCTAGTCCGAGCCGTGTACGTGGTTTTTGCTTTACTCTGGATGCTGAGTTGGATGCTGGATGACTGGCTAGTTCTCAGACTTCGAGTCGATATCCTTACCTTGCAGGGTGTATTGGTTTTGGGGCTAAGTGCTTCTGTAGTGGGTTTGGGGGTGATGCTATGTCGCTCCTAAAAATCTCTGCTTTAACCTGCTCAGGCTTCATTCTCTGGCTAGCACCACCGTTCATTCTCAGCCGTAAAATCCCTTTGCACAACATGACCACAGGTTTAGCCTTGATAGGGAGTTTTGCTTGCTGCTTTGAATCCCGAAGGATTGCCCTCAAACTAGCTCAGGCCCAAGAGTTTGAGTCTATGCGTGAGGCCGTTGTTGTGGCTGATGCCGTTGATGAACTGGCTACCAGTGCTTATGTCTCCGAACAGCAGCGCCGGATGGAAGCCGAATCTATTCTAAACACGGCGGGTTCTGAGCAAGTCGAACACCTAGAACGCTCTCTAGCACTAAGTCACAGTCAAGGTGATGATTGGAATTCTGAACGTTCCCCCCAACTAGCTGAGAACGCAGACTCAGAACTTTTAGAACGGATTCTACAGCTACAAGCACGGGGCTATGGCAAGGCAAAAATCATCCTTGAGATTTGGGGCGTAACCAAAGGTGGTAGTCCTAAGTACAAAGCTGCTGAGGCTGAGTATAAGCGCTTGGTCGGTGAGTGAGTCGAGGAGTTTAAGCGCCCCAAAAATCCTTGTGTTTTTGGGAGCGAATTCTCTCCTTTGAGCCGGGAAAAAGGCATTCGTCGATACTAGGTATCGACGACGTAGAGACCACGGCTACCTCCGTCTCTGTGTAAAGGTTTCAGGGTATCTGGCAAGAATGGTAAGATATTGAGATGGATATAAAGGCGCTTGCAGAAAGAATGAGGGTTTTAGTGTGTCAGCCGGCTGAAGGGGATACACTCATTTCCTTTTTGCAACGTTGTAGACAGTCGTCCCTTGCTAAGTGGGACTTTTGGCGATTAATCGTTCGTTTAGTAAGAGAACAAATACGTGCGGTATTAAACTCTTCACTTAAAACGCCTTATCTCGTTGCTTTTTTTCTTGTACTCTCGCTCGTCCATTCTTTTGTCTACGCATCTTCTGACGACTACACAGCCACTACAAAAATAGACTTGCCAAAACCTGAAATCAGTCGAGGCCCGCCCAAACGATTTATCCCTATTCCCAAGACTGAAATAGGTGGCTGCGCCCGCAGTGACAATACCATACCCGCAATCTAATCCGCGGGGCGGTTCCTCCTGTGTCCTAAATTTTCAAAAAAAAGTAAACGCCAAAAAACCGCTGCCTTCAATTGGAACCTGACCGCAGCGGTCTTTGGTACTAAAACCCGCTTTTTAGGGCGGACTACATCATGCCTAAATCCTACCCCATTGGGGAAACTTTTGCATACTCAAATTCCGGTCTAATTCGTGCCTCTAAGGCTAATCCTTGCCCCCATTGTGGAAAACCAGACTGGTGCTACACCGTAGGCGAACTGTCAGTCTGTAACCGTGACCAACCACCCGCGACAGGTTGGGAAGCTACAAGCAAGGCTGACAAAGAGGGTCACTACTTCTACGCCCGCCCTCAAGAGAAAAAACCAGTTAGACCACGCCAAACTCGTCACTGGAGATATGACACTCGTGACGGTTCCACGTTGATACGTGTGGTGCGCGTTGACGATGGCGAAGGTGGCAAGAAAATTTGGCAAGAACACTGGGATGGCTCGGAGTGGCAAAAGGGACTGGGAGACGTTGCACGCAAAGACATTCCTATCTTTGCTTACTACGACATCAGAAAGGCAATCAAAGATGGTCAACCAATTTTCATAGTCGAGGGTGAAGCCTGTGCCGATGCCTTTTGGGATTTAGGGATAGCTGCAACGACAAACATCGGAGGCTCTGGTAAGTGGCAAGATTCCGACACGCGCGACTTGAGGGGCGCGAAAATGGTGGTTATTGTCCCCGATAGAGATATCCCTGGTGTAGAACACGCTGAAAAGATTGCTCAGTCTTTCCCCGATGCGCTGTGGCTCTATCCCTTTCCAGAATCTAAGCTTTGGGAGAATCTACCCAAAAGTCAGGGCCTGGACGTTGCCGACTGGATTGCCCAAGAAGAACTGACACTCAGCCAAGTAAACGCAGCGATTGGAGAAAAAAAAGCTTTTCCAGTCCCCCAAGCGACAACTAAAACTAACCGCTCCCGACAGTCAGAACCTTTGGATGCCGGGAAGCTAGATGAAGAAATCGACCAGCTACTAGAATCTGGGCTGAGCAAGTCAAAAGTGCGACTGAAGCTACTTACTCTAGCCAAAGATTACGGCTGCACCGTTGCCGACCTTCAAAAGGTTTACGAGCTCAAAGAACAGGAGCGGGAGCAGGAGACAGACAAGGAAGAAGTCAGAATCGACATAGAGGAACTACTTGCCTCTAAAAATGCCAGCGTCGAACTTTCCGAACTCTTCCCGTCTTCCTTAGCTGAGCCAATTAAAGAAGTCGCAAGAAGGAAGAGCTTAAAGTCAGAGTGCTATGCCCTTGCCCTGATTACGGGTATTTCCAGATTCATCAAAAACGGCAGTAGCACAATGCTAGTTAAAGAGTCGAATCGATACCGTTGTCGAACTTTTGGCTACTTCGGAGGGATTATCGCAGAGTCATCCCAGATGAAGACTCCTGTCATGAACGACATGATTGTAGACCCATTGGCCTCGATGCGAGTAAAGAACAAGCGAGTCTTTGATGCCCAACAAAGAGTTCACGCAGAAGCATTACAAGCTTGGAAAAATTCGGATGAGCCGGATAAAGGCTTAGCCCCTGAGCCTCCGGTGCAGATAAATCCGTACATTACCAAGGCTACTTGGGAGGCTGTTGCCGGCATGGTGGGGCGCAGTCCTGACCAAGGAATACTGTGGATTAGTGACGAGCTAGCGGGGTTTTTCAATTCGGCTAACCAATACCGAGGCGGACGTGGAAGCGACAAAGAAGATTTGCTAGAAGCTTGGAGCGGTAACGGTGCTGTTGTAGCTCGTGCAGCCGGACCCGTCGTGGATGTAGGTGCAATGAGTCTATCTATCTATGGCAACATCCAGCCAAAAGTCCTGGCCCCACTCCTAGGGGACGGGGAGGATAACAACGGGACTTTCGCTCGGTTCGATTTTGTACAGCAGCCATTGGCCGCTAGTCAAATAGTTTTGGATCTACCCAATATTGATATCAACCCCATGCTAGAGGCGCTTTACGCAAAAGTAGACGCGATGCCGGTAAGGCACTTTGAACTCGACTTAGAAGCGAAAAAGACCTTTGTGGACTACTACAACCGTTGCCAGCAACTACGAATACGGCATCCAAGGCAAGGTATGCGGGCAATGATTGGTAAGGCTGCTGAGAAGGTTGGGCGCGTGGCAACCATTCTTCATGTAATTGCAGCAGCGCACATGGGTGTAGAAGCTTCTGACATGATTCCAGTCAAGCACGTTATAGCGGCTATCAAGTGGGTTGAATACACCACGCAGCAAGCTTTGAGCCTAAATGTCGAAGTCTCTGATCCAAAAGCTCTTGCACCTAACTTGGCAAAGATTCTAATGCTGGCAGAACGACAAGGGGGGACTGTTTCGGCTCGTGATGTAAGCAAGGCTTCTAACGGAAAACATCGACAAACAAATCAACAAATTCGGGAATGGTTTGACGAACTAGCATCTATGAAGTACGGGGAGGTTACAGCCAAAGGTCGAAGTATTTTATTTACTACTACTACCGTGTCCCCAATCTCCCCAATCTCCCAGAACCAAGATTCAGAAAGGGTTACACATGGGGACAGGGGTGTCCCCATTGATGTCCCCATGTCCCCAATCGTTAAAAATTCAACCGACTCTAACAAACAGAATGGGGACACATTGGGGACACATTGGGGACACCCCTGTCCCCAATCTAATCCCTTATTAAATAAAGGTTTCAGTGTTATTGGGGACATTGGGGACACAATTTCACCACCTTTCCAAAATTCTGAACCCTCAATGCTGAGCTGTACTACAGAGGAATCAGAGACAATCTCTGAGTGCGTTGGATTTATCCGAGAGGCCAACGCATCCAACGACTCTCAATTAGCTAGGGATATTCAGGCTATTCTTGCCGAACAGCCCGACGTTGTTAAACCTGGTGTGTGGCGTATGCTCACTGCTGATGAGAGGACTGCGTTCAAAGCTTTATTGCAGCCTGGACCTGAACAGCCGATGGAACGGGAAGACGTGGCACAGTCGCCCACACCTAAAACCGCTAAGTCTAAAAAACCTTTCAATGTAGGCGAGAGGGTTGTGGTTGCCTATTCTGACGTGACCCATTATCGTGGTGCCACGGGTGAGATTGTAGAGATACGTTGTACATCAGTGCCTTTTCAACAGAAGGTTACAGTCCAGTTTGACAAGCCGGTCAAGAAGATTGAGAGTAAAGCTTTCCTTGGGTCTGAATTGATGAGGTTGCCAAGCTAGACTTTCCTTGTTCAGGTCGCATATTAGTTACACCCCAGCGCTTTGAGGGACTGTGGGAGGATTGAAAATACTTTCTGCAACCCATTGACAGTTGCTTAAAAGTTGCCTATACTGGTTGCTTAAGTAGTTAAGTAACCGGGTAGGCAACCTATGAAAATTCCATCGGTGAGGCAAGGATTGATAGAGGCAGAGGACGGCAAGGTATTTCAACTAAATTCTCCCAAGGGTGTGGCGTGGTTGGAGGCGATCGGCTCTTTCAGATATGAGCCCACAGGAGACGGCAAACCTTACACAGTTCGCAAAGAAGCGAGTGCTTACTGGTACGGTTGCAGAAAGATTGAGGGAAAGGTACGTAAAAAATACATCGGTAAAAGCTCAGAGGTAAACATCGCAAGGCTTGAGGAGATTGCAGAAGCCTTGGAGATACCCACAGAACCACGGGTCAAGCAGGTTGCACAAGTTGTAGAACGAATTGCAGAAGTTGCACAATCTCCACAGGTTACAGAAAAAGTTACAGAAAGTAGAGTAACAGCGTTAGAGTTGCAGGTAGCGGCATTAGTAAAAGCCGTTGAAGCGTTACAGGAGGTACTGCCGGGAAAGCCCGAATCGGGTGATTTTCAGGAGTTGCCCAAGGTTGATAATGAGGTTGCGGAGCGGTTACAGAATGAGTTAAGCAACTTAAAGGCTGAGAATCAGAAACTAAAGACTGACTATGCCACGTTACTAGAATCCAGTACCTTCGTCACTAATAAGCTCAGGCAAGAATTACAAGAAGTGCGATCGCAACTTGAGACCGAGAGAACCCGGTGGGATGAATTGCAGGAAGAGTTGGACGATCGGGAAGAAATTTGCGCCCAACTGCGATCGGAACTCTCCGACCTCAGACAAAAATCAGTCATTGCCAGCCAAGATTTTCCAGAGTCGGCCGACTTGCTCAATCAGTTAAAAGGACGGCGTAAAAAGTCCAAGGCAGACTTGGCTGATATGGAAGCGGTGTTGGACATACTCAGCTACTTAGAAGAGTAGGACTGAGCTAAAGATGAGCGGAAAACCAGGCTTTCGGTAGCTTAGTCAACCTGAAACCCTTGCTACGCAAAAGGATTGTCTAACGGGTACGGCAGGACTCGAACCTGCGACTCGCTGCTTAGAAGGCAGCTACTCTATCCACCTGAGTTACGCACCCAAATCAAAAAAACAGAAATTTAGCTAGAATTTGGCTAACAGGAGTATTGTATCGTGACAGTGTGCGATCGGGCAAGTAAACATTTCACAAAAGTCTGAACAGACCGCCAAGCCAATAGCATGATAGTTAATTTACAATAAAAGCCGATCGCAGGACAAGAACTGAGGTAAGGTGTAGAGATGAGTTGGAATGCAGCTCAAAAACAACCGATCCAAATCGTCCACCAATAGAAATACTGGTCACAGACTATTATCAAGCACAGCACCTCGGCCATGACAGGAGTCAAATCGCAGTGTCATGTTTATTCTGAAACGGCAGGATGTTGAAATCACCAATTTTCAACATCCAAAACGGGATCAGCAAATCCCTATTCTCAATTATCAGGGGCAGACGTTCCGCCTAATCAGCGCTTTCAACGGCAAACAAGCTGAAGACGCTAGAGCCTTGTGGCGGGACTTAACCGACAACAAAGGCAAAGCCTGCGTTCTGCTGGAAGAGCCGGATAGATATAGCGTCTGGGGTAAGGTTCGTCTAGACCAGCTTGTCGCTGAAGAAGCGACAGGTAATGACGCAGCAAAACCACCCCTGTTCGCACAGGGTTGTTTACTGCTTCTCCAAGCTGTTTACTTTGATGTAGAAGACCTCCTAGGGGCAAGGCAAGCCACATCGTTTCAGAAAGATATCGCCAAGGTATTTCAACAGGGAAACTTCCCCCAGGCAGACTCCCCTGATGCGATCAAAAATTGGCTCACCGTTAGCCCCTTAAAAGGTCTGAAGCTACCCCCTTGGCAAGAGCAGCATCTTAAGACATTGTTACAAGAGCTGCACCGCTTGGGGAAATCATATTTTGGCAATACCGACTTTGCTGAGGGAGTGAGGGACGTGCTGGAAGATATGCCAACACAGGAGCGCAATCAGTTTATCGATTGGCTCAAAAAATCCGCCCTCAACAAATTGTGGATCGCAGGCTAAAAATTTTAGACAATTGCTTAGACAATTGGGAAATACTGAAGACCGGGATCTAAATGCGGCAAAGAATATCGAAGGATGGTTTGCGGGAATTTTGATTCCGATTCCTTCGGAGCGAACGGCAAGCTCTGCCGAGATTGCTTGTGGAGTAGACTAAATTCTCTTGAGTCATCTGGAGACTACGAAGCAAGAAGTAAACAGCAAGCCTGTTCAGTTAACCCTGTTAAGGATTTGCATAGGTTTTACAGAGCAACTCAGACAATTGCAGTGTAGGCGGTACGCGATATGTAGTTGGGATTGCCAACTGGTATTTTCGACCAAATTGTTAATTCGGTTTGGGTGCCACCTACTGTCTGGCAATTGAACTGCTAGTTAGGTCTTTTGGAATCCCTATGAGTAGCACTTCAGAAAAGTCATCTACATCTTCATCTTTATTGTCAGCTCAGACCCTAGTCATTATCGGCATTGTCTGGGCTGTGATGGCGCTGCTGTTTTTTTTACTGTTCAGCGTTCCCCTCTCCCAGGAAGAGGGCTTGCCTCTTTGGTACTCGATCGGCACCTATGTTTTTGAATGCGGGGCCTACCTCGGAGCAGCCATAGTTTGTTTTAGAAACTGGAAAAGTCCTCACATGGCAAGCGGACGCAACGTCTGGCTGGGCATTGGTTTGGGGATGCTGTTCTACTTTATCGCCGGCGTGCTATTTGGCATTTGGGAGCTTTATTTTGAGGTCAGCCCCGATGTGTCCCCAGCAGATGCCTTCTATCTAGGCAGCTACGTGGTACTGATTGGCGGCATGGTGATAGCTGTTACCTCCAAGCGGCTGAATCTAGAAATTTGGCAATGGGCTCTGTTATCGGGAATAGCGGCCTTGGGTATTGCGATCGCTATCTGGGTGGCAGCACCTGACTCTTGGAGGGCACAGCTAGGACTCGCGCCGACATCGACTCAGGAAGTAGTTACAGAAACTGCACCTGACTCCACTAAGTCAACAACGAAAGCTCCGGCTTTGAAAGACTCGTCTACCTCACAGGCTAAAGCAGCGACAGCCTCTGTAGCTAAGTCGGCACCAGAGGAGACAGAAGCAGCAGAAACTAAAGCTCCTGCATGGGTGATGGCACTAGACAAGCAACTGTCACCCTATGCCTATGCCATCAATCTGTTTTACATTGTGGGGGACGTTTTTCTACTGATTATTGCCACAGCATTGCTGCTGGCATTTTGGGGAGGGCGTTTTTCTCAATCTTGGCGGATGATTGCTGCTGCAACTTTTTCGCTGTACATCGCAGATATGTACTTTAAATGGCGTGATACTCAGGCTGAGGGTAGTTATCAAAGTGGCAGTTTGCTGGAAGTATTTTTTGTTTTCAGCGCCATCTTGTTCGGCATAGGAGCTGTCCTAGAACATGACATCTCAACCCGTTCTCGCCAAAGCAGGCGCAGTAGGCGGGCTGCTTAAGCATTTGATATTTGAGGATTGTTGGCAAACTTTTTGGATACAAAAGCTTTGTAGCCCTGGCCAACATTTCTCAGATTCAAATTCAGTTCCTTGGCCTTTAGCCTGCCCTTGAACAAGTCTTTTTGCTGGAAAACTTGGCATGACGCCCACTAAACTCTCCGATTCAGATAAGCGCGAAATCATCAGGCTGTACCGACAGTCGGACGAGAATACCATCACTCTGGCAAAGCACTACGGGGTCAGCAGTTCTACAGTCAGACGCATTCTTCAGAGTGCTTTGTCTGAGCGGGAATACGAATCTTTAGTCCAGCAAAAACAAAAGCGTTTACCCGATCGCCCAATTATTTCTCAAGATACACCAATGAAATCAGATTTCGATGTTGCTGGCGCATCGGAAGTCAGGCACGAGAATCCTGTCGATCGCAGTGACTACATGGATATCACTGGGGAATTAAAGGTAATAGTGCCAGAAGAAGGAGTTCTGGGAGGGGAAGATTTTAGGGATTTCGACGAGGATGAGGATAATGTAGATGAGGATGAGGATGATTTAGATGACTTCGACAGCGAGGATCTCGATGAAGATGACTCTCTGTTAGAAGGAAGTTTGCTAGGTTTGCGATCGTCGGGTGACTCGTTCCAGCTTCGGGGACACACCCTGATTCAAATTTTACCTTTTAGCCACGCGCCTATTCCTAACATTTGTTATTTGGTAGTCGATCGATCTGGGGAATTAATTACTAGACCTTTGAAAGCATTTGGCGAACTGGGTCAAATTCCTCCCGAAGAATTTCGCGAGAAAACTTTGCCCGTTTTTGACAACCACCGAGTAGCTATGCGATTTGCGACTCGCCACCAAAGAGTTTTGAAGATTCCTGATGGCAAGATGCTACAAAAAACAGCACCTTATTTGCAAGCTAAGGGAATTACGAGGCTGTTGATTGACGGTCAGGTTTACTGCTCGATCTAACCTTTCTAATTTGAGCCAAAGTTATTAGATATCTTCCTCAAGTTCTGCTCTGTCAGTAACGGGTCCTGAAGCCGAAAGCATCCATAGCGGTTGGAGAATTGCACCTCCTAGGAGTCCCACACTCAGGCTGATAGCTAAGACTACTCCTACGGGCATTGGTATGGATTGGAACAAGGTAAAGTTTAGGGATACTGGCGTGGCGTTTTGGACTGAGATAATGCCGATGGCGCTGACCAAAATTGCTAGTAAAAAACTAATGGCGATTAAAGGAATTGTTTTCATATAACGGTTGATATCGTTTCCGGTTGCATGGAAATTATTTAACCACAGAGAACGCAGAGAACACAGAGGGAGATCGGAGAGATGAATACAGGACGATGCTACCGGATTTGATATGACAAATTTATAATTAAGCTAATACACTTGCTTTATAATCGAAATCTGTGTCAAAGTTTTATTTTTGCCAATATTAAATTACTAAATAATATACCACAAGAGATTCGGAAAAGTCAAGGGAATATCCGAAATTTTGAGGTTGATTTTTACGGCACAATCAAAAAAAATCGCCACAGCAACTAATCCCATTTTGTTGCAAATATATAGTTTTTTGACATCTCAAGTAAATTGAATGAGGTTAAGCAGATACTTAGTCAGTCCTGGACGCGCGGGGGGTAAAAAAACTGGTTTATGCTTCAAGATATCAGACCAGAGAGCGACGTTTTTTCAAATAAACCGGGTTTTTTGTCTCTAGGACTGTTTGTAAAAAACCCGGTTTCTAGTACCCCATGCGTAAGTCCTCAATTAGTAAAGTGTGTAGCACACCTTGCAGCTATAGTTATTACCTAAATCCTATCGTTCTCAAACCCCAGGGGTAAGGGGTCTGGGTGGGAAGAAATTGAAGTTTAAACAGGTTCTAGCTGAGAAATTACCTGTTTCATGTGGGCGGCGATTTTGGCTTCTTTTTCCACAGAATTTGTTTCCATGTAAACGCGCATCAAAGGTTCAGTCCCCGAAGGTCTTAAAAGTATCCACCCGCCATCTTCCAGATAGAGTTTAATTCCGTCTTTGCGGCCGATTTCCTTGACGCCAATGCCACCTACTTCCGAGGGTGGGTTATTAGTGAAAGAGGCTAAAACTGCTGCTTTGTGGGCATCGTCGAGGTGCAAGTCAAGGCGTTGGTTGTACAGGGGGCCGTCGGCTTCGCGGATGGCTTCTTCCACTAGCTGAGAAAGGGGTTTTCCTTCGTAGGCGATCGCCTCTGCGACCAGCATATCAGCCAAAATCCCATCTTTTTCGGGGATGTGCCCCAACACGCTCAAACCGCCGGATTCTTCGCCACCGATGAGTACCGCTGTTTCTCGCATTTTTTCGCCGATATATTTAAAACCCACGGCGGTTTCGTAGATTTTCAAGCCGTACTTGGCGGCCATATTGTCGAGTAAGTGGGTAGTGGCGACGGTACGGACGATCGCCCCTGTTAAGCCTTTATTCTTCACCAAGTGACGCGCTAAAAGCAACAGCACAGTGTTTGGAGTCAAGACATTGCCTAACTCATCCACAATCCCAAAGCGATCGCTGTCGCCATCTGTCGCCAAGCCCAAATCCGCGGCATCTTTTTTAACAGATTCTACCAACTCAACCAATTGTTCGCCCTTGGGTTCGGGCATTCCACCACCAAAGAGTACGTCGCGGTAGGTGTGAAAACTTTCCAAATCGCAGCCACAGTGTTCCAATACCTCGTCTAGATAGCCACGAGAAGTGGAATAGAGGGCATCGTACTTGACTTTTAATTTAGCCGATCGAATCCGTTCTACATCGATCAAGGTATAGAGAAACTTGAGATATTCGGGTTTGGGATCGAAACTAGAAATTTTATCGTTGTGGCTGCCTTTGGCTGGGGCATCAGACGCACCAGCAATATTTGCCACAATGGTATCGGTAATTTCCGGGGTAGCCGGGCCGGCGTAGTCGGGGATGTATTTGATGCCGCAGTAAGGTGCGGGGTTGTGGGAAGCCGTGAACATCAGGGCTCCGGCGGAGTTTAAATGCTTGGCGCTGTAGGCAATAACTGGTGTGGGGCAATCGCGATCGACCAGTTTCACTGTCCACCCCAAATCTGCCAGTACCTCCGATGCAGTGCGGGCAAACTCGTCTGCCAGAAAGCGGGTATCGTAGGATACTAGCACTGGGCGGTCTTTGGTGTAAGCGGTTTCGAGATAACTGGCGATCGCCCGCGTCACTTTACGCACGTTAGCAAAAGTAAAGTCATGGGCTATCAGTCCCCGCCACCCGTCTGTTCCGAACTTGATTTCCGTTGAATTGGTGCTACTACTCATGTTCGCCACTCCTTTTGATTTTATATGTAATTAATCGTACTAGAAGGCTATGCTGTCGAGGCCTATGGGCCGTGTACTTTTGCTATCCAGCGAGTACCTAGCTACTATAAGCTGCTACGCATCCTTATTTTCCATCGCCTCGGAAAGATGACATCTTGAACAATCCTGGACGCACGGGGGTGAAAAACCCGGTTGCTTCCTCAATATTTATCAAAAAAACGACTATTTTGAGAAGAAACCAGATTTTGTGCGTCCAGGACTATTTAACAAACTTGCAACTATTTCTCGATCGCATAAATCTGATTTAAATTGATATAGCCTTTCGAGCGAAAGATGAGGTGCGAGCGAGAATTGGTAATTGGTAATTGGTAATTGGTAATGAGGCATGGGGCATTACCCATTACCTAGTACCCACCTAACTGAGAAAGGCTATAATTTAAGTTTTTCTTTATAATAGCCTCACACAAAATATGTTAGGATTTGTGAAAAATTGGTTAACAATCATCTCCGTAATCTAGTCAAAAACAAATTAAATTTCACCAGAATGGCGAAAGTTCGCCCTAGAGCTAATGAATGTATAGAATTATTAAAAACGGAGGCGATAGTGAATAATCTGTCACAGGTAAATTTAAAAAAATTACACACCACAGATCGAAATCAAAATAGACAGACTCTACTGTCCCAAAGTATTGCCAGTTCAGACACTAACCAACTCTCGAAAGCTAATTCAGACAGCATAAATTTTAATTCTTTAGCAGTCAACTGGTCAAAAAAATATTACAGTCTAGTAGTTGCCAGTAAAAACCAAACACGGGGTCTCATACTCCAAAATCCACTGTCAATACATAGACCAGAAAATAGATCCCAAATAGTTGAAAAATTGAGCGATACCCTGAAAGTAGCGAGCGAGATAGCTTGGAGGAAAGTAGAGGCTATTTTAGGAGAAGAAATAGAGTGTCATGGCATCGATTCTAGGTTAATTAATCCTGTAGAAATTGTATCAAATACTCGCCACTTGTATAGTAAAGCAATAGACGCTTACGGCGATCTAGAATCGGTTTCTCGTTTGTCCGTGTTGGTGGGAAGACCTATTATTGAACTGAGGCGGAAATATTCACAACTCGATCCGTTAGTTCTAGGATTTGTGACCTTGGAGTTTCAATTAACCCAAAAAATTTTGTTGGGATGTCTTTCGGAGTTAGAGCGGACGCAATTTGCACCTTACTTAAAAATTGTAGATGATTACCTGCACATTCCCTACGGTGAGATTAACCAGGCTGCTGCGAATCTCCCCACGAATTCACAAGCCCTATTAGCCGTACAGCACTTGTTGCCACATACGACTCAGATTGCTAATGCGGTGTACGATCGCGCTACTGAGCACCATCAAGGATATCGTAGTAGTAGCGGGTATTTAACCGATGAGGATGTAAAAATTTCTGGAATTCGGGATATTGAGATTTTTCAAAATTATTTATGCTGGTGCGTTTTGGAAGATAGTTTTCGCCCGGTACAGCAAGAATTATTTCCAATTTGCGTGATGTTATATCCCAAACTTCATGTAAGCTGGGAATTGGTGCAGGATATGTTGTTGATTTTGTTTTGGGAAATATCCGATCGCCTTGCTGCTGAAGATTTAATCGTATTTTTACCTTATTTGCGTACTGTGACAGAGATGTTTTCGAGTGATGTATTTGAAAATTAGGGAATGGGGTATTGGTAATGGGTAATGGGTAATTGCAATTCTCTATTGAAAATTCCAAGCAGCAATTGCTAAACATACCCAACCGACAATATAAGCAACTCCTCCCAAGGGGGTAATTGCGCCCAGTAATTTGATGTTAGTTAGACTGAGGGCGTACAAACTGCCTGAAAAGATTAATGTACCGACAATAAAAGCCCATCCAGAAACTACAAAAAAGGTTTGAGATGCCTCGGCACGGCTCAAAATTAATGCAACAAGTAATAATGCCAGGGCGTGATACATTTGATAGCGGGCACCTGTCTCAAAAATTTCTAAAGATCGATCGCTTAATTTGTCTTTTAAAGCGTGAGAGGCAAAAGCGCCACCAGCGACGGATAAACCTCCGAATAGGGCTGCGGTTGCGAGGAAGATGCGCGTTAAGATTAGTGATGACATAATTTAATCAGAAATTGCTGTTTATTTAATTTTAGGCTGCTGTGGGGATGGTCGATCGGGAAATCAGGTCAACCACCGAGTTTCCAGGAGTAGGAGTGCTTCCAGGGCTGTGTGATGCGCTTTTCCCCCATCCTCCGAAAATTCTCGCTAAATTAAAGAAGTGTAAAAACTACTGCACTACCAAGGAGATATCTATGCCTCGCGTCAGAGCACCAGAATTCCCGACGAATTACCCATGGTTAAACACCGACAAACCCCTCTCCATCGAATCCCTCAAAGGCCGCGTCGTCATCCTTGACTTCTGGACATACTGCTGCATCAATTGCTTGCACGTCCTCCCCGACTTAAAATATCTGGAACAAAAATACCCTGATTCCCTCACAGTTATCGGCGTTCATTCTGCCAAATTTGATAATGAAAAGGAAGTGGAAAATATCCGCCAAGCTATCCTCCGCTACGACATTGAACATCCCGTAATCGTAGACAGCGAGATGACAATTTGGCAAAATTATGCTGTTCGCGCTTGGCCAACTTTAATGGTAATCGATCCAGAAAGTTATGTCATCGGTTACGTTTCTGGTGAAGGCAATAGAGCAGCACTTGATGAGTTAGTTGGCAACTTAATTGCTGAATACAAAGAGAAAAATGCTATCAACTTTGAAGCACTCAGTTTCAGCTTAGAAAAACAGCGCAAACCTCTGTCCACACCTCTGGCTTTTCCTGGTAAAGTGCTGGCATTTGCAATTACGGCAACTGAGGCAAAACAGCTTCATCAACATGAGGCTCTTTTGGGAGAAATGACGGAAAATAGTGAATCTGTAGACGAAATTATAGAACCAGGACCTGCGAATTCTGTCATACAAAGCTTAGTCGGTTCTTGTTTGTTTATTGCTGATTCAGGACACAATAGGATTGTGGTCAGCACCATCGAAGGTGAGGTTCTGCACGTCATCGGTACTGGGAAACCGGGTTTAACGGATGGTAACTTTGAAGAAGCTGAGTTTTTTGCTCCCCAAGGAATGGCTTTTGATGCAGAAAGTCAAATTCTTTATGTTGCTGATACGGAAAATCACGCTCTCAGAACAATTGATTTTACTACTGGTCAAGTCCAAACTATTGCTGGTAACGGTGAACAAAGTCACGAAATTGTACCGCAGAGTGGTAAGGCTTTAGAAATAAAGTTGAATTCGCCTTGGGATTTGGAAAGAGTTGGACATAGGCTGTTTATTGCAATGGCGGGCTCGCACCAAATTTGGGAAATGAATTTAGATACGGGAATTATTGGTACTTATGCGGGTAATGGGCGAGAATCCTGTGTTGATGGGAATCTGACAGAATCTGCTTTTTCTCAGCCCAGTGGCCTTGCTACGGATCGATTGGAGTTGTTTGTGGCTGATAGCGAAATTAGTTCGATTAGGGCGATCGGCATTGATGAAAATCCACAAGTGCGAACTGTCTGTGGTAGTGGTGACTTGTTTGGTTTTGGCGATCGAGATGGTCGCGCTGATGAGGTAAGATTGCAGCACTGTTTGGGTGTGGAATACGCTCAAAATTATCTTTGGATTGCTGATACTTACAATCACAAAATTAAGCGGATAGACCACAGGAGTGGTATATGCAGAACTATGGTTGGAGATGGTACTCCCGGTCATGTTGATGGTCAAGGTATGAGTGTTCGCTTGTTTGAACCTTCAGGATTAAGCGCGATCGGACCTCATTTGTTTATTGCTGATACAAATAATCATGCTATTCGCTTAGTTGAGTTAAATACTCTGGAAGTGAAAACTTTGGATTTCCCTGGTTTGTGCGCTCCTGATGTTTGTGTTCCCGATCGAGCTTTTGGCAATACCTGAGTGCTTGGTAAACCGCTCTAACAATTATGTTTTACAATACTAAGTTTGTAGTGAGGAATTTATTCTGTTTTTACGGCTTTTAGCCCATCAGGAATAAAGTCCTTACTGCAAACCAGTGTGGGGAGCATCCGGATTTTGCATAGGCTTTCGCATGACCGCAGAAAATTTATTAGCGATCGCCAGAGATTTACAGCGGTCATGCGAAAGCCCCTACCGATATATTTGCAAATTCGGGATGCTCCCCCAGTGTGATGATGGGCGGAGGGAATTGAGCGAAGATGATATCACTCCTGATGGGGAGAAAAATTTAAAATTCGGAAGAACTGAGCAATCGCATGATTTTTTCCACATCATTCAACTCTCCCACAATACGTCGCACAGGTTTTGGCCAAACTTTAATCAAAGTAGGAGTAGCAGAAATCTGATCTTTTTCGGCTTGTTCGGGATGTTTAAAAACATCAATTACTTTTAAGGTATAGGGATAGTGCAGGGCTTTTTCTAACAATTGGTGTACGGTTTCGAGAGTTCGTTCCGTATTAGCATTGTTGCCAGAAACAAACAACCGCAGCACATAGCCTTGAGTTTCGGCGTGTTCGGTAAGTGCAGTGGGTAGAGGAATCTGGGTTTGCTGTGGCTTTGGGAATCGGGAAAGAGGTACCATGCCGGCACTGCGTTCTTCCGATCGAGATTCTGCGGTCTTCCAATGTATAACTAGGTCATGATTCTCCCAAAGTTCGGGGAATTGTTGGTGATAAGTAGCGATCGCCATGGGTTCACACATTTCTTCCACACGGGGGTGCCAAACCAAATCACCAGTCTCAAAAACCGCATTTAGCAGCGTTTGGTGTCGCATCACAGGTGGGTAGGCTTCAGCGGCAATTCGCAACTGCCGATCGCGCGGATCTAGCCAACAGTCAACAGTGGCTGTGTAACAAGGCACCAAAAAATGTGGTGGTTCCGACAAACCAAGTATGGACTGTAGGGCTACGCACAATTGCAAGTGCCACCTAGTTTGCTTGCATGAGTCTATGCAGTAGATTAAATCTCCACCAGGTGTAAAAAGTGCAATCCCTTTAAAAATTTGGGGCAAGGGTGGGCGATCGGCTTTCAATGAAGTACACCAATAGGGCATAGGGCATCGGGCATCGGGCATTGGGCATCGGGCGCACCTCACTTTTTAGATAACAGTTAACAGATAACAGTTAACTGTTAACTGTTGATACTTGATTTTTACACACGACCTCGAAGCATTTGGGCCATTTCGTTAGGAGATGGGGACTGTTCGAGACAAATCTCCTCGGTGACACGACCCTCTTGATATAGCCCGTAAAGACACTTATTCATCGTCGTCATACCCTCATAGGTATCTTTGATCATGATTTGGTTAATTTCTTCACTCTGCCCCTTCATGATGTATTCCTTAACCACGTCAGTGTTGATCAGAATGTCGTGGTAGGCTGCCCGCTTGCCATCTGTGGTTTTGCAGAGCATTTGAGCGATGATTGCCAATAGAGATTCAGCCATCGAAACCCTCAGAGCGGGTTGCTCTTCGGAATTGAACATATCCAGAATCCGGTTCAGGGTTTTGACAGCGCTGTTGGTGTGCAACGTCCCCGCTACCAAGTGACCTGTTTGGGCAGCTTTCAGGGCAATTTCCACTGTTTCTCTGTCGCGAATTTCCCCTACTAGCATCATGTCGGGGTCTTGTCGCAGAGCCCCTTTCAGGGCGTTGATAAACTTGAGGGTGTGTCGGCCCACTTCCCGGTGCTTGATCAAAGATTTTCGACTGGTGTGTACAAATTCTACAGGGTCTTCGATGGTAATAATGTGGTGAGAATTATTCTTGTTGATGTAATCAATCATAGCAGCCATCGTGGTGGACTTACCGGAACCCGTGGGCCCTGTCACCAAAATTAGACCTTTGTGATAGCCACATATTTTCCGAAATACCTCTGGTAGCTTCAATTGCTCCATGGTCAAAATTTCGGCTGGAATGAGCCGCAATACCATAGCAGGGCCTGCTAAAGAGTCAAAGGCGCTGATCCGAATGCGGACAAAACCAAAGTCGAAGGCACCATCAAAGTCTAGGTTTTTCTGGAAGTAGGCAATTTCTTCATCAGTCATGCACTCCCGCAGCCAACCCATGAAGACATCTAAATCAGTTAGGGGATAGCCCGCATCAGTAATTTCACCGCGCTTGCGGAAGCGGGGGATCTCGTTGACTCCCAAGTGCAAGTCAGAAATGCCTTCTTCTTTGGCTCGCAGAACGAGTTCTCTCAAACTGGGGTGTCCATTGTTTCCTGAGCTGGACTCTTTGGATGGGGCCAAGGATTGGGGGGCTGGTGCAGCCGGAGGCGGGGCGGATGGTGGTGCTGGTGGTGGTGCTGGTGGCAATCCTCCGGTTTTGGGAATGCCGGGAGCTGGAGGGCGGGGTGGCATACCTGGGGGTGGTGGAGCACCTGGTACGGGGGGGCGAGGAGCTGGCGGACGCTGTTGTGTCATATGCGCTACCTAAAATGTTGGCGAAAAGGCTTAGTTGAGCGAATGATTTGTGGAAGTCTGGGAATGTTAAACGCGATTGTGCGTGTCTTACACAAAAGCTTAACTTTTCATATTAGTCTATCTCAAGAGGGAGCCAAACTGCGGTATCAGAACGGAAATATTCTTCCCTTTGTCCAATGCGATCGCGATCGGTATTGTAAAACTTCATTGAGTTTATAAGCAATTATAAACAATAATGGTATTATATTGTTGTGAGTGTTGAACAAGGAATACGCATAGCCCAAAGAAC
>RDXH01000335.1 GCA_004292745.1 Oscillatoriales cyanobacterium
CAAATGGTGACACACCATCAACATATCTAAATGTTCTTCCAAAGTGTTGACAGTGTAAGGGCGAGTCGGATTAGTTGACGAGGGCAAAACATTAGCTTGTCCGCAAACTTTAATAATATCCGGCGCGTGTCCGCCGCCAGCACCTTCAGTGTGATAAGTGTGAATTGCCCGATTTTTAAACGCGGCAATTGTAGCTTCCACAAATCCCGCTTCATTGAGAGTATCGGTGTGAATTGCAACTTGCACGTCGTATTCGTCAGCTACACTTAAACAAGTATCAATTGTTGCTGGTGTAGTTCCCCAATCTTCGTGCAATTTTAAACCCATGGCACCGGCCAATACTTGTTCAATTAATGCTTGGGGTTGACTGGTATTTCCTTTACCTAAAAATCCTAGATTGACGGGGAAAGCGTCCGCGGCTTGTAGCATTCGGTACATATGCCAAGGGCCGGGAGTGCAAGTTGTGGCGTTTGTACCCGTTGCGGGGCCTGTGCCGCCGCCGATCATGGTAGTGATTCCAGATGCGATCGCCACTTCAATTTGTTGCGGACAAATAAAGTGAATGTGAGTGTCAATTCCCCCCGCAGTCAGAATCATCCCTTCACCCGCAATTACTTCAGTACCAGGCCCGATAATAATATCTACTCTGTCTTGAATATAAGGATTTCCGGCTTTACCAATCTTGTAAATTTTGCCTTCTTTAATCCCAACATCTGCTTTAACAATTCCCCACCAATCTAATATTAAAGCATTAGTAATTACCGTGTCAACAGCGCCATCAGCATTAGAAATCGGCGATTGTCCCATACCGTCGCGGATGACTTTCCCGCCACCAAATTTGACTTCATCGCCGTAGGTTGTGAAGTCTTGTTCAACTTCTATGAATAATTCGGTATCAGCTAGCCGGACGCGATCGCCCACAGTCGGCCCGAAAGTTTCCGCATAAGCGCGGCGATCCATTCTGTAACTCATCTTAATTAGCTCCTCATCAGATTTTCGAGAATTTTTGTCATTGCCCCAATGCTTGAGTATACATTGATTTATGCTAAAATTTTTCCGTGTCTATACCTTCTATAAACTCAACAAATGGTTTGAAACATTGAGTACATTTATCGGCAATTTCTTGATACGAAGTCTTCCGTAGTATCAATTTTGCATCCACAGTTTTATTGTATCCTTTGCCAGAATCTCGGAAAAGTTGCTCTACAATTTCCGAGGGGGGGCGATCGTGATTTTGGTCTTCTACTGGTATTGTCCAGGTGACAGCTAGAGAAGTAACTCCTAGTTTATCTCGTAATGCAGATTCAGCCGCCAAAATCAAAGCTTCCATTTCGTATTTAAAACAAAAAACTTTGAAGCGTTCTTTGAGACGTTCATCCTGAATACCTTTCTTTTGTAATGCGTGAGAAAAATTCTTCATAATTCCCGCTTCTAGCTGTTGAAAAGTCTCATGGGGAAACCCTTTATTCCTAGCATATAAGTCTGGTAAAATAATTGCAATTGAATTCGGATTATTGCAAAGAATATTAACAGCTTTTGTTGGAGCATTCAGCAGCAAATCTTTTTTAGCGTCACCTCCTCTATCATTGTTCTTTCCTTTGATTGGAAAAAACTCTATACTGACACCTTCTTCAGATTTTTTGTCAATCAAATTTACTAACAATGCTTCCATTGCATTTTTATCTGATGGCCCTTCTACATAGATAATTACCCTCATGGTAGAAGCTCCAATTCATCACTGCGGTGGAGTTTTTCAATTTCCTCTGTCCCAAAGTCATCAAGCATATCTGTTAAAACTTTGGAATTACCAGGTTTAATAAACTTTGATTCTCCATTCTCCTTTCGCATCACAGCAATTTGGGAAATATCAAATTGGGTTAAAAAATAAGAAGAATGAGTAGCCAAAAGAACCTGAGTGCGTTCAGCAGCTTTTTCAAACAATCCTGCTAAAAGAGGGAGGGTCCGAGGATGAACACCTTGATCCGGCTCATCAATACAAATTAGAGAGGGTGGTTTCGGGTGCAAACAAAGACAAATCCAACAAATTAATCTTAGAATACCATCGGATAAATCCGCAAGACTTAAATCCTGGTTAATCCCCTTTTCCTGCCAAAATGCGATAACTTCCCCAGGCCCGCCGCGAGCTTTTACAGTCATTTTTTTGAATCCTGGAATAACTGATTGTAAATGTTGTTGCAGGTCATCAAAAACGGCGCTATGTTCAGTCATTAAATAGTGTAATACTGAACTCAAATTGCCTGCATCTTCATCCAACACTGGTTCTTGTTCAATGAGAACTGATTTGCGAATTTTGTGATTAGCAATGTTAAATGAACTGTAAAATTTCCACTCCCCGATATACTCTCGTAGTTTATAAAGAGTTGCTAAACCTGGATTTGTTATTGTCCTGAGTGCGAGTTGATTGCGTTTGGGAAATACGCGATTTGTCTCTGCATATCCTGGTTCGCAATACAAACCTTCAGTACCTTTAATATCCATGAACAAATGTTGAGATGACTCAACTCGCTCGAAAGAAATTTGCGGATTGCTTCTCGGTCCCATGAGTTCTCCTTGATAGGAGATATTAGACTCACCTGTATCAATTTTAAGCTCCCATTCAAACTTTTCTGAGCCGGGAAGATGAAAAATCTGTTGACCGATAGAACCCTTAATAATTTCGTTAGGAATCTCGCTTTCCATACTGTCGGTCAAAAATTTTAGAAACTCAAACAGGCTTGATTTCCCAGAACCATTAGCTCCGACAATAATTTCTAGTGGTTCCAATGGAGCAGTAAAATCTCGGAATGGTCTATAACCTTGAATTTTGATTGAGGTTATTCGAGAGTGCGGTGTCATTTCGCTACCTGTCGTTTTAGTAATATTGTTGATAATACAGGACTTACGCACGGCCGCCAAAAACCAGGTTTCTCTGTCAATATCTCTCGCATAGATGCAGGATTTTTCTCAGAAACCGGGTTTTTGGCGTAAGTCCTATAATAGTCGAATTCTCTCTCATTCATCTAACTCACCATTCACTTTTCCATTAAAGCCGTAAACTTCACGACTACCGACAAAAGGTACTAATTGCACTTCCCTTTCGTCTCCCGGTTCAAACCTGACTGCTGTACCTGCGGGGATATCCAACCGCATTCCTTTTGCTTGTTCTCGATTAAATTCTAATGCTTCATTGGTTTCATAAAAGTGATAGTGAGAACCGACTTGGATGGGTCGATCGCCCGTATTTCCTACCAGCAACCGCACTGTTGGACGACCTGCATTTAGTTCTATTTCACCTGGTAAAACAATCATTTCCCCTGGAATCATTTTTCTCTCCTTTGAGTTTATGCGGTTAATTTGTTAACGGATCGGATCGTGGACTGTAACGAGTTTAGTACCATCAGGAAAAGTCGCCTCTACCTGGACTTCATGCACCATTTCCGGTATGCCTTCCATCACATCTTCTCGCGTCAAAAGAGTTGTTCCGTAACTCATTAAATCGGCGACGGTGAGGCCATCTCTGGCTCCTTCTAAAATGGCGGCGGAAATGTAGGCTAGTGCTTCGGGATAGTTTAATTTTAAACCTCTTTGTTTCCGGCGCTCTGCTACTAGGGCGGCAGTGAAAATCAGCAGTTTGTCTTTTTCTTGGGGGGTGAGTTGCATTTTTATTCTGGTGAGGGCGATCGAATTATTTGCTTAATTTTAAACGATTATTGAACAATTTTTTCAAGTTCAACTATCAGCGAGGGTAAATCATCGGTAATGACATCCCAAACTATATCTAAATTCACCTCAAAGTAAGCGTGAATTAGGCGATTCCTCATACCGATAACTTG
>RDXH01000336.1 GCA_004292745.1 Oscillatoriales cyanobacterium
TTTTCAACTGCTGATACTTCGATGTGGGATTTTGGTATAGCACCCTGCAAGGAAATTTTACAAAGCGGTGGCAAAAAAGGGCAAATGAAAAAGTATCTTTGTCCGGTTTGGACGGTGTGCGGCCGCAACAAAGCTCCCCGCGATTTGCTAGATGCTGATATTTGGGTCGGCCACGTTCTTTCAATGGATACTGAAGTTCCACCTCATGCTATTCGCGAACGAATTCGTTATTTTGAATTAATAGCCCGGACATTTGATGTCGTAGTTTTTGACGAAGCAGATATGGTACAATCAAATCTGGATGCTTACGGTGCAGCCACTTTGAGACTTTCTGGTGCGGCAGATTCTATCCATTTAGTCATTCAAGAACAAATTCACAATCGTTTTGCTCGCGGCGAAAACTATCGATTGTTCGATCGCAATGTAGAACATTACAGCCGCGATTTGTCGGAATTTGGCGATCGCAACACATCGTTAATTACTGCGGTTCAAAATATGCCCTCATCGCGAGTGAGCCAACGCTACCAGAACCAGTTATTAACTGTTCTGAGAATTGTTAGCGATTTGTTGGATGGCTATGGGAAAACTTCTAAACGCGATCGCCTAGACGAAGAGGAAGTCAAACAGGGATTTAGCAAAAGTCGAGCCTTGAAAGAATTCTGGGAAACAGCAGCTTACCATGCTTTTTACGATCGCACTGGGATTGAATCGCACGATCGGCTAAACCTGGATCTGTGCGCTCAAAGGCTGGGGATAAGCTGCGATAGCCTCAAACAGCAGTGGGAAACTCAGATTCTTTATTTTCGCCGTTATTTAGCAGAAAATCTCATCGAACGGCGCGACAATATTGTCAAACAAATTGCCGAATTGTTTTTGCCTTTGTGTTTTAAGAACTGCGACAACTGATTCCTGAGAATATTTTGGGGTCTTTTTCTGGCGTGAAATACAGTTTTGAATCGGCACAAACTACTCGAACTCAAGCGCACAATGTAGAACTATCTTATATCATTTTTGTGGGCGCACCTCGGATGTTAATGCACCGTTTTCATCAGTTATTTGAGGCAGATGGCGAACTTACAGGGCCGGCGGTTTTAATGACTTCAGCTACCTCATTTCTCGAAGCAAGTCCTGCTTATCACATTAACTCTGGGCCGGATTATCTGCTCAAACCGCGCCAAACAGAACACGATCCAAAAAAGAGCATTTACCGCTTCAAATGGCTGCCCGATCGCGAATCGCGCGATGAACCTCTCCGATATAGCGGTGCTGGCGAACTGCGCGATCGCAATTTAGAAAAAATGGTAGACTTGCTGGTACGCGGAGGAACCAAGAAATCTGAAATTTACAAATCCATCCTCAACTTTGACGTGCAAGATGGTATTTACCGCAAAGCTGCCTTAATTGTTAACAGCTACGAACAAGCTCGGAACATTAAGAAATTCATCAACGATTATCATCCAGAAATCGGCAAAAGAACCAAAGCAGTTGTTAATTTACTCAAACCCGGAGAGCAACCCACTGATTTCGTCACAACGGCTCAGTGCGAGGCTTTATTGTTTTCACCAAAGGCCCCAGGAAACTCGATGCAGCCATTGGTACAATTTATTTCCTCACCCGTCCCCACCCCACGACTGATGATACGCAACTTTTGTACAGTCTAGCCGGAAAAGCTACCCAAGAATTTGACAGTAGAGTTTTTACTGAAGCCGAAGACTTACCAGCAATTTCTAATGCTTGGAAACAGTCGAGAAAACAACTCTGGAAAACGGCGAATCGACTGTTGCGCGAACCTCTCATGGCTAGCCGTTTGGGTGAAGATTTATTCAAACCATTTACGGCAAATCAGATGGTAGGAATTTTGCAAACGATCGGGCGCGGGATGCGAAATGGGTGTCCGGTACAAGTTTACTTTGTCGATGCAGCTTGGGCGATTAAATCCACTGAAAATAAACCAGACTCAGGGCGGGATAGTATGTTAGTTCAGATGCGAATTATTTTAGAAGAATGCGTCAAGCATCCCGATTCGGTGATTCGAGAAATATATCAAGAACTTTACGGTGCATTTCTCGATCCCATGCGACGCATTGAGGGCGTAGTTTACCCGCCAAGTTTACGCGATTCAGAAGGTTTGACTGAGGAAGAAGACGATTTTGATGATTTTTCACCTTTATTGGAGATGTAACCATGAATGACGAAATTTTTGACAAAATTGAATTCGATGATGACAGTGAAGGAAAGCAGTCCTGGACGCACTCAGACCCAAGAAACCGGGTTCTCTTGTCCCCCCCTTATTAAGGGGGGCTAGGGCGTGTTTTCAAACTACTGATTATGAACCAAATCTCTCGGAGATCCCCCTAAATCCCCCTTAAAAAGGGGGACTTTGAGACTCTTGCTCCCCCCTTATTAAGGGGGGCTGGGGGGGATCTCCGGGTTTGAAAACACGCCCTAGGGGGGATCGGGCTTAACTGAACCGATGATAACGCTGAAGAAAAGCAGTCCTGGACGCACTCAGACCCAAGAAACCGGGTTCTCTTGTCCCCCCCTTATTAAGGGGGGCTAGGGGGGATCGGGCTTAACTGAACCGTATTGTACTATTAGAGATACAACCATGAACAACGAAATGTTTGACGAAATCGAATCCGATGATGACGAAGCAACTGAAGCGACTGTGCTTTCAGACACCCTTTACATTCCTCTTACAAATAAGAGTCTGAAAGAAATTCCCCTAGCTTTTACCGTCCCAGATAACATCGATCCAGTAACAGTCAAAGGCTTGACGCTAGCTTGGACAAAATCTGCTTTGCATGAGCTTTCGACCATCCAAAAAGCTATTTGCAAGGATGATTCAACCATCAAAAATCTCCCTTATGCCTCGTTACGAGGTTTGTTAGAAGTAGGACTTGACAGTGCAGCACGGATTCAGTCTAATTTAGGTTTGAGTAATTATTCGTTGAATTCTAAAAGTGTAAATGAGCCTGAACCATTTGCTTACTTAAATTGCGAAAATATAGAAGATATCCAGAAAGCGTTGCGCCCAATTATCAACGAGTGGATAATAAATTCTCTCAAACCTTTTGCTGAAAAAGAAGATGGGCTATCGGAAGTTATCGACCGTTTGGAAGATTTGCACGAACGAAAGGAGTTGTTAAAAATTACTGCGTTAAAGTCTCATGTTTTACCTTGGAAATGGAATCAAGACACAGGAACTACAAAGCATAGCAACAATTATGATTATCGCGCGTTAGTCGATTATGCAGCTCGTGCGATCGCCGGAAAAGAGATTTTTCAGGGGCTAGGAACAATGAAGCGGGTTATTTCCAGCGGCGGGCGTCTGACAACTGGGATGGCAGAATTGATTACCGATCCGATTACTCTACCCGACACTACAGGAAAATTCAGTCTGGTGGTACGCTTAGAAGTTGTTACCTATCCTTCTTTGCACCAGCCTTTATTGAAGATTGATGTTTCCAAACGCCGCTGGTTAAGTGGGTTACAACCTGCACGCTATAACTCAGCAAATATTAGCGGTTTTGTCTTTTCTGATGACTATAGCGATCGCACCTTTCGCTACACGGTGCTTTCTAAGTCCGAAAAACAGGATAAAAATCAACTGGACAAAAAGAAAAATTGGTTTTGGGCGATCGATAAAGATTTTGAAGCATTGCGCGGCAAGCTAAAAATCCCGCTGAAAACGCTTGATAATCAAAATATTGATGGTTCCCAAATTGCATTGGGTAAAGCTTCAACCGAGCGCTGTCAAGTAATGTTAACTTACCGCAACGGACTGCAAGAAGGAAAACACGAGATTGATGCTGGTGTACCGGAGATTGATAAGTTAGAAGCTTTTGAGGCGATCGCCAAAATTCTTGAACCTATCGGTTTTAAAGCCTTTGATAATTACTCTCCTGTAAAATTTAAGAGAGGTGAAAGCCACAAATTAGATGATGCAGCTTCACGCATGATTAATTTACCTACTCTGTTAGGTGCTGCTTTAGAAGTTCTCGAAAAAGACGACTGTTCTGATTTGACTCCCAAATATCTAGAAAGCTTTGATGACAATGAGTTAAACAGCCTGCTAACCAGACACCTTGATACCAATTTAGATAATATTGCAAAAGGCAGAAAAGCCCTGCAATTGGTTTGTCAATTAAAAGAACTCAAGGCGATGATTCAGGCAAACCAGGAAGCTATGCGTCGGCTATATCCTAACGAAAGACTGTTGCTTGTTGTCTTTTATGAAGAACATTTACAAACAGCTTTAAGACTGCTGAAAGCAATGATTCGCGTTCTTTGGGGTGATGCGATCGAACTCATGGCTAATCGTTTACCAGCAAACACTCACGGGCCCAAAGAGTCATTACCCGGTGCAAATTTGAAACCGAAAGAGCGATCGCAAAACCGCATAAAAGCCTGGGAGTCGATCGTCCAACAACTGGCTTTACGCAAACAGCGCACTTTTTGTCTGGTAATGGCGCGGGAATGGTATCCAAACAACAAACATGACGATGGCGTAAATAAGCGCTCATCCCGTCAAGCACTGGCTACAATCGCTGGTTGTTGCGTGCAGTTTCTGCTACCGATTGAAACAACCAAGGATAAAAATATTCTCAACCTCGATAATTTTTCCCATCGAGTGCAAGCTGCTCTCAAAGACTTACTTTCAGCTCATTCTGGCCGCATTGATGATGTCAAAGAAAAGGTTGACAAATGGCTAAAAGATACTCCAGTAGAAGCTAGACCAAAAGAAATTATCGGAATTACCATTGTCCGCAAACAGAAAGGTCGCACTCGCGGTTCTATTGACAAGACATTTTTGCCAGTTGCTATGCGCCTCAACGTGGAGACAGACGAATCCGAACTGTGCTGTGCTTATGAAAGAGGGAATAGTTTAGAAATCAGTCCTTGGAGCAAGTTTTCGGATGCGATCGCCTTCATTTCCCAAATCTCCCCCGTGAAACTGGCTAATGACAAAAATAAGCGTGAAATTCGTTTCATGGAATTTGTCGAGCAGATTATTTCCAATTCTGTAGACAAGGGAAATCAACCATTAGTGATGATTGATTCTTCCAACTGCGTGCAACTTTGGCCTTGGCTAGCTGATGTCAGAATGAATGCAAATCAAATTAACCTCGGTCAGCAGTATGAGCGGATGCAAGATGCCTGGAAAGGTGCACGGTTGATTCGGATTCGCCAAGACCT
>RDXH01000337.1 GCA_004292745.1 Oscillatoriales cyanobacterium
GATAACAGTACCATCAAGGAAATCTTACATACCCTTCATCGGGCTGTTAAGAAGCCCACATCATAATCTGTACTCAGATTTGATGTGGGAGTATGTCACCTATCTTAGCTGAACTATCAGGAATTGTGTTTAATGAATTATCTTATTGCCGTACTCCCCGATCGAATGCAAGCCGAAGCAGCCTATTGTGCTCTAGAAAAAGAAGGCTTACCGATGAAACAAGTCAGCATTTTGGGCCGCGGCTACAAAACTGCTGATGAATTTGGCTTAATCGACCCCAACCAGCAAGCGAAGAAACAAGCTAAACTCATGGCTATTTGGCTCGTGCCCTTTGGGTTTATTGCTGGTTGTACTTTCAGTCTGATTACTGAGTTGAAGACTTTTGCTTGGGCGGGAGAAATTGGCGATCATCTGATCGGTGGGGTATTAGGTGCGATCGCCGGTGCGATGGGCAGTGTTTTTGTTGGAGGCGCGGGTGGTATGGCTTTTGGTAGCGGCGATGCTTTACCCTACCGCAACCGTTTGAATGCTGGAAAGTTTTTAATTGCGGTGAAGGGTACTGATGATTTGACTGGAAAGGCTGCTAATATTTTGCAGCAGTTTGAACCGGAAAATATGCAAGGTTATACAGAGACTTAGTTATTAGTCATTAGTCAGCAGTCATTAGTCAGCAGTCATTAGTCAGCAGTCATTAGACATCTATAACAAAGGATCTCAAGCTTTTTCAGAAATGTAGGGGTGAAGCAAGTCGGCGACAATTAATGTTAAAAGCCTTTAATTTTAGACAGACTTACTTCACCATCCCCAGGATATTTTGCCCGAATCGTGTAATCTTTGGAGAGAGTTATGGAATCATCAACTATCCCCCTGAATTCTCCACTAGAATTAACGATTGAATTAACAGACGAGCAGTTTTTTCAGTTGTGTCAAGAAAACCGGGATTTAAAATTTGAACGTACTGCTAATGGAGAATTAATTATCATGCCGCCTACGGGTAGCGAAACGGGTAATTGCAATTCATAAATAAGCTTTCAACTTCAATTTTGGAGCCGTCAAAATAAGCATTTGGGACTTGCTTTTGACTCTTCAACCGGATTTAAACTGCCCGACGGTGCAGACATTTCTCCCGATGCTGCTTGGGTGCGGCGCGACAGGTGGGATGCTTTAACTCCTGAACAAAAAGAGAAATTTGCACCGATTTGTCCAGATTTTGTAGTGGAATTGTGTGAAGCGAAGCTATCCCGTAGGGAATCGGCTAGCGATTCATTAGAAAAATTGCGCGCTAAAATGAAAGTGTACATCAAAAATGGATCGAAGTTGGGATGGTTGCTCGATCGCAAAAATAGACAAGTTGAAATCTCCCGCCCCGATAGAGATGTGGAAATTATATATTCCCCTGCAACTTTGTCAGGTAGGTTACTCAGACTGATTTTATGTCGCCTCCAGAATTGGCGGAAGCTAAGATTGTATTTAAGCGTTTGAGTGATGTGGAGTTGGTGGCTTGGGGTGGCTATCCGCAAGCTGAAAGACAAAGAATTGCGATCGCGCGATCGGAAATTGCGATCGACTCTGAAGCAGTTAACATTGCTGCGATAGAAATAGCTGGCAATTTCCTGTTTGATACCGCAAGTCACCGCGATTTTTTGGGGGCGATGTTGGGTACGGGAATTGTCCGGGAGAAAACCGGCGATGTGATTGTTTTGGGCGAACGCGGGGCGCAAGCCATTGTCATGCCTGAGATGGTAGAGTATTTGGAGATGAGTTTACAGCAAGTGCGATCGGTTCCAGTCAAAACTCGGCGCATTGAATTGAGTGAACTCAAAATTAGGGAACCGAAAAAGAAAGAAATGACCACAGTTGAAGCCTCGATGAGATTAGATGCTGTGGCTTCGGCTGGATTCGCGATGTCTCGCAGCAAAATGGTCGATTTAATTGACAGCGGCGACGTGCGAGTTAATTGGAAAGACATCACTCAAGCTAGTTATAATGTCAAGTCGGGAGATTTAATCGCTGTTAGCGGTAAGGGAAGATTGGAAATTGGAGAAGTTGCTGTTACCAAGAAGGAACGGTATCGAGTACAATTAACTCGGTATTTGTAGGTCAGAAACCGGGTTTTTTCCGAAAATATCGTTCCACAACCCAAAAACTCCAAAAAACCCGGTTTCTTTAGCTGTGATGCGTGGCCCCAGAAACCTGGTTTTTGCCAAGAATATCGATACAGTCGGTTATCTGGCAAAAAACCCGGTTTCTATGATGAGAGGATAGGCTGTGGAAAAGATTTGTCCCCCACCGATCGCAGTTCCGACAAAAAAGATGATATTCTCAAGCTGGCGATCGCGCTTTTTCTCTTTGTCTTCGTTTTGCTTTCCTGCAAATACTGCATAATCGAATCCGGGATAAGAGATGATCTTAATTCAATCTTAGTCTCGCGTTGCGCGGACATTGTTTGTGTAGACGCGGTTTAAACCGCCGGGGCCTAATCGCTTGAATTTGATCGAGTTAGATATCTGTCAAATATCCGCGATTATTCCCCTTTGCGCCCAAACAGCTTTGCTACCGACTTCACTAACAGTTCTCGTGGCATGAATCTGGGCATATTTACGATGATTTGATTGGGAACTCCCCCTGTCACAACGTTAGACTCATTCTTGTCTAAGGCTTTCAAAGCATCTCGCACTACTTCCTGCGCTGGCACCAGTTTTTGCCCGCTGCTAGATGCTAGTGATTTTGGGAATTCAGCTACTGCAAAAAAGTCCGATTCTGTCGGTCCTGGACAAAGGCACAACACTCGTATTCCTAAATCTTTGTTTTCCGCCCACAGTGATTCAGTGAAACTTAGAACAAAGGCTTTGGTTGCTGCGTAAATTGATAGGTATGGCATCGGTTGAAATGCTGCTATTGATGCTACATTGATGATACTTCCCGATTTTTTTTGGCGCATTGGCTGCAAAAATAAGTGCGAAAGCTCAACTAATGCTAGAATATTTAGTTGCACCATGGCTAGTTGTTTGTCAAGGGGGCGATCGGCAAAAACACCGTAATCTCCAAAACCCGCATTGTTGACTAACAAATCTACAGTCAAATCTGTTTGATTGACGGCCTCAAATACTTTTGTTCCAGCACCCGGTTCCGTTAAATCTTGCACGATTACTTCGGCTCGAATATTGAATTTTTCTTGGAGTGTAGCAGCGAGTTCGTGCAATTTGTCGGCGGAACGAGCCACTAAAATTAGATTGTGCTGGTCTTGGGCTAATTCGGTGGCAAAAGCTGCACCAATTCCGCTAGAAGCTCCGGTGATTAAAGCAGTTGGCATGAAATTATGTCTGATATTTGATATGTGCTTTATATATTTTAACAATTATTTTGAGTGGCTAACTGTAAAATACTTAAAAGGGAATAGGTGAGTTTTATGGCGCGTCTTACCGATCGAGCTTTTGAAATTTTGCGGGCAGAAGTTGAAAAGTGTGCTGCGGCTGATGACTTAGCTGGTAATGTCTACAGGAGTATCGTAATCAAGCAGTTGGAGAAAATGCGATCGCAAAATGGCACTTTCGCCTCGATAGAAGAAATCCGCGACACTTTCAAAGATGAATTTCCCAACTTCAGCGAAAAAGCTCTCAAAGACGCCGTTAAAGCCAACCGCTCGCCCGGATTGTTCAGCAAAATCATCTGGGTTGGGGGTTTTTTGGGGGCTGGGGCGGGGATAATTTGGCTAGCAAACCTGCCTGTGCCCATCATTCGCAAGCCTATAGCCAACACATTTCCGATATTATTGTTACCCAGTTTTATCAGTATGGATCAAAATTACCGGCTGGCGATCGCCCTGGTGGAACAATCCGATCAATTAATCAATAAAGCCACGGCTGCGGCGGATTTCGACTTGGGCGAAACCAAAGCAAAACAAGCGCAAAAACACCTCGACGCCTTGCCGGTTTGGTTTTTAGGTTATTATCCACAAACCTACTGCTCTTTTTTTGGCTGTACTTGGCGCTTTACAGTAGATGAATTTCAAGCAGCCCGCAAAAGTATCGGGCGCATGGATGCTCAAATTTTCCAGCAAAAAAATGCCTTTACTCAGTTAACTCAAGTCGAAGAAAACCTCACCACTGCGAAACAGCAGTATCAGCAAGCAAAAAATGCGACAGATAGACAAAAAGCTAGCATAAATTGGCAAAGTGCGATCGACCAACTCAATCAAATTCCCCCAGAAACCCTAGCCGGAGAAACTGCTAGGAAAAAACTCCAAGCAGCAGAAAGAGACTTTCAAGCAATGGGCGGCGTCGCCACCGGTTCGGTGCGTGCGGATAACTTAATTGAAGCTGCTAAAGAATTTGCTCTTTCCGCCGCCGTCGCTTCTCAGAAACCTCCGCATTCAGCAGAAAGTTGGCAAAAAATAGCAGATTTATGGCAAGAATCCATTGAACGACTCAGCCAAATTCCCTTTGATAGTCCGGGCTATCTTGATGCTCAAACAAAACTAGCTGAATATCAAAACAATTTAGGCACTACACAGATTCGACTGAAAGCCGAAAAAGAGTCAGTGGAAGCTTTGAATCAGGCTAAAAGCTTGTTTGCTAACTTCCAAACTAACCTAAATTCTACCAGTCAAAATCCCGGTTACGCCCTCGGCCAATTGCAGGAAATTATCAACCAATTAGAATCAGTTAAACCCGGAACAACTGTTTATCCAGAAGCGCAAAAATGGCTGCAATCGGCTCGCAAAAAACAGAAAGAATGGCAACAAAAATAAAGCTCGGAAATGGGGAATGGGGCATGGGGCATTGGGAATAGGGCATCGGGCCTAGAAGCATCGGGAATTGGTAGAGTGTTACAAACAACAAATAGACCATTGACACTCTCAGGGCTGAAGCCACTGAGATTCTGCGGACAAAGCAACTTTAGGTAATGCCCAAAGTTTTACTCTCGCTACGGTGGTCAAACACCGT
>RDXH01000066.1 GCA_004292745.1 Oscillatoriales cyanobacterium
CCCCCCCCCTCGCCCCCCCAAGGGGGGAATTGGGAATTGGGAATTGGGAATTGGGAATTGAAGAACCCCCCCCCTCGCCCCCCCAAGGGGGGAATTGGGAATTGGGAATTGGGAATTGGGAATTGAAGAACCCCCCCCCTCGCCCCCCCCAAGGGGGGAATTGGGAATTGGGAATTGGGAATTGAAGAACCCCCCCCCCTCGCCCCCCCCAAGGGGGGAATTGGGAATTGGTAACAAATAACCAATAACAAATAACCAATAATCAATAACCACTGACTACTGACTAATTTGTTCGATGGGCAGTTCAATGATAAACTCTGCTCCTTGACCTAGTGCTGACACGCAACTAAGTTTACCATTGTGTTCGGTCACAACTTTGTGGGAAATTGAAAGACCTAAACCGGTGCCTTTTCCGGCTGGCTTGGTGGTAAAAAAAGCCTCGAATAATTGTTGGGAAACTTCTTTCGGCATACCAGGACCGTTATCGGAAATCCTAATTATAGCCTTCGAGTTTTGGACTTCGGTTTTAATTTTAATTTTGCTGCGGTTAGCTTTAGCTTCCGCCACCGAGCGTCCGTCATTGTACTCCTCGATCGCGTCGATCGCATTTCCGATCAAATTCATAAATACCTGATTGACTTTTCCAGCATAACATTCCACCAAAGGCAAGTTTCCATACTCCTTAATTACGGTAATTTCAGGATAGCCACCACGGGCTCTGAGCCGACTTTGGAGAATCAACAGCGTCCCGTCAATCCCTTCGTGGAGATTAACGCTGCTCATTTTATGATCGTCTTTGCGGGAAAAAATTTGGAGCGATCGCACTATTTCCCGAATGCGATCGGCTCCAACTTGCATAGAGGACATTGCTTTTGGTAAATCTTCTAACAGAAAATCTAGTTCTATCTCCTCTATTTTATCTTGAATGATTGCCGGTGGCTGCGAGAATTGCTCCTGGTAAACAGCGAGCAAATCTAGCAAATCTTCCGTATAGTGACTGAGGTGAACTAAATTGCCACAAACACTACTGACAGGATTGTTAATTTCGTGAGCAACACCAGCAACCATTTGACCGAGAGTAGACATTTTTTCAGTGTGAATTAAGACGGCTTGAGTTTGGCGCAATTCGTGCAAAGTGTGTTCTAGCTGCTGCTTTTGTTGAGTTAGCTCAGTTTGCGATCGCAACAAAGCTTCTTCACTGCGCTTTTGTTCAGAAATATCAGTAATTAATCCTTCCAAAGCTATCAATTCTCCCGACTCTGAAAACACTCCCAAACCCTGTTCCCAAACCCATTTTACCTCCCCGGTTTTAGAAGTAATTCGATAGGTTAGTTGATAGGGTCGATTTTCCAGTACCGCCACTTGGATGGCGTTCCACAAAATATCGCGATCCTCCGGGTGAGTCAATTCCGAGAGAGAAATTTTCCTAGTCCCAATAAACTCATCAGGAGAATAACCAGCTAACTGATAGCAACCCTCGCTCACAAACTCTACACTGCGATCGTCATTACGAAAACGATAGGCCATTCCCGGCAAATTGCTCATCAATGTAGCCAAGGTTCGTTGGCTTTCCCGTAGGGCTTCTTCTGCGTGTTTGCGATCGGTAATATCCGTCATTACCGCCAGCATACAGAGTTCCCCGTCCAAATCAATCAACTCTGCTGACAGCAAACACACCACCACTGCACCCGACTTAACACGAAATTCGTATTCGTGATTGCGAACCACACCTTTTTCTTGCAAAATCCTCCTAAAGTTCTCTCTTCCTTCTGGGTTAACCCAAATATTTAACTGGGGCACTGTATAAGCCAGGGCCTCTTCTAAAGAATAACCAATCATCGATAAAAAACTATCATTAACCTCAATTAACCGCCCATCAGCAAAAGTAGTAATAGTCATTGGATCTGGACTCGAACGAAAAGCCTTAGAAAATTTTTCTTCCGACCAACGCAACTGTTTAATAGCCGATTCCAGCTCACTTGTTCGCTCTTTAACTCGGCATTCCAACACCTCATTAGCCTGCTTCAGAGCCTCTTGAGCCTGCACCCGATAAGTGATATCTCGCACCACCGCTTGCAACCCCATCTTGCCACCAATATCCATAGAAGTTAACAGCACTTCTGCTGGAAACACCGAACCATCTAATCGGGAATGTAGCCAGTCAAAACGGCAGTTACCCGATTTCAAAGCTGTATTAATTCGCTCTTGAGATAAGCTAGCAGAATCTTGTCCGTTCGGTTGCAGTAGCGGGCTTAATTCCGAGGGATGCTTACCACAAAATTCTGTTTCATTGGTGCATCCAAACAATTGTAAAGTTGCTGGATTGCAGTCTAAAAAACCTGCTTCATCTAACAGCATTACCGCGTCGCTAGTCGATTCATACAGAGTGCGAAACTTTTTTTCCGACTCTTGCAAAGAAGCAATCAACCGCATCTTTTCCTCTGTCGCCCGTTTTTGCTCAGTAATGTCCTGTACTACTTGAGAAAATCCCTGTAACTCTCCCTGCTCGTTACGCAAAGCATTGACAATAATATTTGCCCAAAATCTAGTGCCATCTTGACGCATCCGCCAGCCTTCATTTTCATATCTACCTTCGGCAGCAGCTATCAATAATTTTTTCTGTGGCTTGCCAAGTTTAATATGTTCTTCTGTGTAAAAACATTGAGAATGTTGACCAATTATTTCACTCGAAGTATAGCCAAAAATCCGTTCAGCTCCCGAATTCCAACTCGCTACATATCCTTCGGTGTTTAACATAAATATCGCATAATCTTTAACACCTTCAATTACTAAACGCAGTCGTTCTTCACTTTCTCGAAGTGCATATTCTGCTTGTTTTCTCTGGGTAATATCTTCCACAAAACCTTCGTAGTAAAGCAATTTACCACTTTCATCACATACGGCACGGGCATTTTCTGAAATCCAAATTATTGTCCCGTCTTGGCGATGAATCTGCGATTCAAAATCTGACACGCTACCATTATTTTGTAAATCTGAAACAAACTCGTCACGTCGTCTTGGATCGACATAAAGCTGGTCGCTAATGTCGGTTAATCCAGTGATTAATTCCGCTGGGGAGTTATACCCATAGATGCGAGCCAAAGCTGGGTTAGCACTGATGTAGCGACCATCAATGGTTGTTTGAAAAATGCCAGAAACAGCATTTTCAAACATACTGTAATATTTTGCTTCCATTTCGTGTAGTGCCTCCTCAATTTCTTCTCGATACATATTTTTTATCTGTGGTTTTTTAGTGGTCATTTTTTATACCCTGTTTGTGTTATCTTAATTTAATATTTCGGAAGCATCCCGATTTTGCATAGGTGAAGCATGACCTCCGTAAATCTCTGGTTATAACTAATAAATTGTCTGCGGTCATGCTATAGCCCCTACCAATAGATATTTACAAAACACAGATGCACCCAATATTTGTGGCGAGCCATCAGTCACAATTTAATGGTTAATTAGGCTTTCGCATACCTACTGTGTGACTATTAACTATTTTCGATAATAGATAACATAGCCGATCCCTAGGTAGTTTGCACAAAGCTGGTGTTGCTCTGTAAAATTGCCACAACCGAGGGGCAATAGTTGTATCAAAAAATTCATATTTGACTACTGGTGGTGTGTTTGTTCTGTAGTCTTAGTAACATTTTGGCAGAAGTTTCAGCGGTGCGGTGTCAAACGCGACCCGAAACTCTGCTAAAATCCCGATCGACTCTCGGTTTGGTGGACAAGCTCGATCGTCATTCTCCGAAACAGCAATTCTTCCATTGTTCCATTGTTCCATTGTTCAATTCTTGAATCCCATGACTGATTCTCCTGTGTGGCCTAGTTTGCTGCAACAATTGTTAGACAAACAATCTCTCTCACGCGCCACCTCCGCCAACCTGATGCAGGGATGGCTGAATGAAGACATTCCCCCCGTACTCTCCGGCGCGATTTTAGCAGCCCTCCAAGCCAAAGGGATCTGTGCCACAGAATTAGCCGGCATGGCTCAGGTATTGCAGTCTCAATCCCTCCCAGGAGATTTGGGAGCGATTTCCCCCACTTCACTACCTTTAATTGATACTTGCGGCACAGGTGGCGACGGCGCTTCCACCTTTAACATTTCCACTGCTGTCGCTTTTGTCGCCGCCGCCGGCAAAGTGCGAGTAGCGAAACACGGAAATCGATCGGCATCAAGTAAAGTAGGTTCTGCCGACGTCTTGGAAGCACTCGGAGTCAACCTCAACGCAGATTTCCAAAAAGTAAAGGCGGCAGTAGACGAGGTAGGCATCACCTTTTTATTTGCCCCTGGCTGGCATCCCGCACTCAAGGCTGTAGCATCGCTCCGGCGCACTTTGAAAGTACGGACTGTTTTTAACCTTTTGGGGCCTCTCGTCAATCCTATGCGCCCTACAGGTCAGGTAATAGGGGTGTTCGATCGCACTCTGGTATCAACTATTGCCGAAGCTTTAGGCGAGTTGGGGACTGAGTTAGCCGTAGTCATTCATGGCAGAGAAAAGCTGGATGAAGCTGGTTTGGGAGATGTTTCAGACTTGGCGGTTTTGTCCAACGGTAAAGTAGAAGTAACGACTTTAGATGCTAGAAAAGTAGGATTGACACCCTGTGCGATCGGCTCTTTAAAAGGAGGAAATGTTGAAGAAAATTCCGACATTTTGCGAAACGTGCTTCAGGGTAAGGGAACGCAGCCACAAATGGATGTTGTGGCTTTGAATGCGTCCTTAGCCCTTCAGGTGGGAGGTGCAATTCCTGTGGGCGATCATCAAGCAGGGGTGGTTTTAGCTAAGGAGATTTTATTGAGTGGAGAACCTTGGTTAAAGTTACAAGAGTTGGTGGAATTTTTGAAATGAAGTTATTGGTCTCTTGACTGTTGTTAAAAATAACAAATAACAACTAACTCATTCCTAAGATCGATCTCTAAATTCAATCACATCTTGCTTAATCGTCACATCTTTATCACCAAAAAAATCGTGACCCAAAAGCCCGATATCCAAAGACGGTGAAATTGCCACAACTACATTTTTAATCGACAAACCACCCGCTTGAATAGAAGTGAGGCGACCGAGTGGAAAAGTAGCCTCTCCGTTGGGAGTTTTTGCTTGTACTGTCCCCTGGGGAACTACCCCCAAGGCTTTAGCCATGGCTGGTGTAATTACTGTGCCACTGGCTCCCGAATCTACCATCATATCGAACTTTTGTATGCCGTTAAACGTGACTTCTATAACCGGGATATTCGCCTCTCGACGTTTGATTTTTGCCTGAAATACTCCAGACTTAGCTGCTGTGGGAGCAACAGGAGTCAATTCTTTGGGGAGAAAACCGCACACCGATTGGCTTAAGTTGACAGTTCGCCCCGAGGAGCTGCGCATGAAGCATCCCTCAGTTTCTTGAGCCACTGCTCGCGAGGAGTTTAGCCCCCAATCAACTAAGATTGAACTACTCACAGAAATAACAGTTGTTAAAACCAGTAGCGGTTTGCAATTCGGGATGCTCCCTTTCGCCGTTGCGATCGCCTCGCCTCATCAGTATTACAAAAGTTCGATCGACCAGATAGAGGCTGGTTGCTTTCCCAGACAGAAAGTTGTATAGCAGAAATTTGACATAATATTTGTATTTTGCCGGCTAGCATCAAATCCCCGGCAGTGATAAGAATGAAACCAGACGACAGTAATTAAGGATGCCATGTCACTTTCAACTGCACAACCCGCTCTCCTAGTCCTCGCTGATGGTACTGCTTACCGCGGCTGGTCCTTTGGCGCTCACGGCACAGTCGTCGGCGAAGTAGTATTCAATACAGGGATGACCGGCTATCAAGAAGTCTTGACAGACCCTAGTTATTCGGGACAAATCGTAACTTTTACTTATCCAGAATTGGGCAATACCGGGGTAAATCTCGAAGATGAAGAGTCTTCTCACCCCCATATTCGAGCAGCCATCGCTCGTAATATATGCAGTCGCCCTAGCAACTGGCGATCGTCCCAATCTCTCCCAGACTACCTCAAACATTACAATATCCCAGGAATTTACGGCATCGACACCCGCGCCCTGACTCGCAAAATTCGCACCGTAGGAGCAGTCAACGGTGGTATTTCTACCTCGATTCTCGACCCTGCCGAGCTCTTGGAGCAAGTGCAAGACGCCCCCACCATGGACGGGCTAAATCTGGTTCGGGAAGTGACTACCCGCGAGGTGTATGAGTGGTCTGAACCCACAGCACCGGTTTGGGAATTTAGTCCGACAGTCAAACCAGCCAGTGGTGAAATGTGGACGGTGGTAGCCCTGGATTTTGGCATCAAACGCAACATTCTGCGGCGCTTGGCCAGTTACGGCTGTCGAGTAATTGTTGTCCCCGCCAACACCAGCCCAGAGGAAATCCTCAAGCACAACCCAGACGGCATTTTTCTGTCCAATGGCCCTGGAGACCCCTCGGCGGTAACGGAAGGAATCGAGACGGCCAAGGCTTTGTTAAAGTCGGACAAACCTGTGTTCGGCATCTGCATGGGACACCAAATTTTAGGACTTTCCTTGGGTGCGGAAACTTTTAAACTCAAGTTTGGACACCGGGGATTGAATCACCCCGCGGGTTTAACCCAACAAGTCGAAATTACTAGCCAAAATCACGGTTTTGCGATCGACCCTGAGTCGTTAGTTCCCGAAGTAGAAATTACTCACCTCAACTTGAACGATCGCACCGTAGCCGGATTGAAGCACAAAACCCTGCCACTGTTCTCAGTCCAGTACCACCCCGAAGCCAGTCCGGGTCCCCATGATGCTGACTATTTGTTCGATCGATTCGTGCAGTCCATGCGGGAAAATCAGAAAGTAGCCGTTAAGTAGTCAGTAGTCATTAGTCGGTTGTCAGTTGTCAGTTGTCGGTTGTCGGTTGTCAGTGGTCTACAGCCCCCAGCCCACAACTGACAAAAAAAGTAGACAAAAGATCAAAAAACTCCTACAATGAAACCTCGACTTTAAGCAATATCTAGCTAGGAGGGTGTCATTTCTGAGCAATTGAACCTGACCGTTAGCCTCAGAGGCACTCGCGAAGTCGGGAATAACTATCAGCTATTTCGCCTGATTGGCCTACTGGACGCTTTTTCCGAGGCTACTTTTCGGAAGGTACTGACCAAATGTATCGACGACGGCCCAAAACACGTAATTTTGGACTTGTCTAAAATTGACTTTGTGGATAGTTCAGGCTTGGGAGCCCTTGTGCAACTTGTCAAAAAAGCCCAAACTTTTGACGGGACCTTGCAAATTGTTTCCAATCCCCGCGTAACTCAGACTGTTAAACTGGTTCGCTTAGAGAAATTTTTGTCTTTGCAGCCGAGTGTTGATGTGGCCGTAGAAAACGTCAAGAATGCTTGACGAATAATTGGATGAGATTAGCTATCCGGTTCTGACAACTGGATAGCAAATTCTTATGTTTGTCAGGAGACAAAGAATCTGTGGTAAATAGCTGAAAAAATGGTATAATTTTACAACCTATGTTGAACAATAAAGCTTAGGGAAGTATCAAGTTAAAACGAGCCTTGTGATACCAGATTAGTAAGTGACTAGAAAAAAAACTGTGCGGAAGTTTGATTAAAAAAGTATGTCGCCGATGGCAGATAATGGACAAAAGCTGAGTTTTAGTGATATCAGTGTCAATCAATTACATCCTGGGATGGTGACATCAGCAGCAATGGAAAGGCTGTCGCCAGCAGCTTGGGCTTACTTGGGAGATGCAGTATACGAACTATACGTTAGGACTTTGTACTTAGTTCCGCCCAAAAAAATGCAAACTTATCACCAATTGGTGGTGGGACAAGTACGAGCCGAAACTCAAGCGCGTCATTTGCGCTCGATCGCTCCTTATTTGAACAGCACAGAATTAGCAATTGTCAAACGCGGCCGCAATGCTGCTGCAAGCCGTTCCACACGGGCAGATCCAGAGATTTACCAACAAGCTAGCAGCTTAGAAACCTTGGTGGGATACTTATACCTCACCGATCCCGAAAGATTGACCCTACTTATGGCACTTTTAGAAATTGAAAGTTAACGGTTTTAGCGATTAGAAATTACAAGTAGCGAATTATTACTTAAAAAGCCTGCCATCGCCTACCAAAAGTTGCCAAAATCCTTCTAAATGTAAAGAGGATTTATGAGTAATAAATTAGCAACGAAAAACAGCAAGATCCTCAAATCAGAACCAATCTAAAATCTCAAAAGTCCTAGAGCGATCGGTCAATCAAAAAATCAAAAAATCCTTGGTTTTGAGCAAAAACCAGTTTTACAGCCAGAACAAACAAATGAGAAAATTTACTAGACCAAACCCCCAAGGGCCCAAACGCGACAGCAGACCCTTCAACAGCGAGGGCCGCGGTGAGGATTCGTCACCATCTCCCCGTTTTGAACGAAAACCCCGTCCAGATACCCGCTCCGTAGCAGCACCTCAAAAGCGATCGAGCTTTACCCCACAACCCCAAGAAATGCCCGTGCGATCGGTTTATAAACGCAATTTAAACTCCCAAGACAAACCCGAACTGCGAAAAAATAATCACTTCAGAGACAGAGACAGAGACAATAGCCCCCAAGAGTCCCGCGACAATCGTTTCAGAGACAGAGACCACAGCCCCCAGGAACCCCGCGACAATCGTTTTAGAGACAGAGATAGCAACCCCCAGGAATTTCGTGGCAATCGTTTCAGAGACAGAGACAACAGCCCCCAGGAATCCCGTGGCAATCGTTTCAGAGACAGAGACAACAGCCCCCAGGAATCCCGTGGCAATTACTATAAAAACAGAGACAACAGCCCCCAGGAATCCCGTGGCAATTATTACAAAAACAGAGACAGTGGCGCGGTTGATCCTGGAAGCAACACCGTAGTACAACCAGAAGCAGACACAGACATGATTTACGGCCGCCATGCTGTGCAGGCTGCTTTAGAAGCAAACCAAGTGCTCAACCGGATCTGGGTTGTGCCACATCTGCGCTACGATCCCCGCTTTCACAGCTTGCTAACCGAAGCCAAGTCCAACGGTAGCATCATCGACGAAGTGGACGATTTGCGCCTCGACTACATCACGCGCAAAGCTAACCATCAAGGTGTAGCAGCTCAAATATCAGCCCACGAATACCTAGATTTGAGTGAACTAATCGCCAAGGCTAAATCTGCTGCGGAACATCCGGTAATTGTGGTAGCAGAAGGACTCAACGATCCCCACAATTTAGGGGCAATTATTCGCACCGCAGAAGCATTGGGCACTCAGGGCGTAGTGATACCCCAGCGGCGCGCCGTTGGGATTACCTCCGCGGTTAGAAAAGTGGCTGCCGGGGCCTTGGAAAATTTACCCGTAGCGAGGGTTGTCAATCTGAGTCGGGCTTTGGAAGAATTGAAAGAGGCTGGATTTTGGATTTACGGCACTGCCGCTACGGCCAGTCAATCGGTAGAGACAGTGAATTTCTCCGGGCCCACGGTTTTAGTTGTAGGCGGTGAAGCTGACGGTTTGAGCCTTTTGATACAGCGCGCCTGTGATGGATTAGTTTCAATTCCATTAAGGGGGAATACACCTAGCCTGAATGTTTCCGTAGCCACGGGCATGGCTTTATATGAAATTTACCGCCAGCGCGGACCCAAGAAGTTTCATGTACACAGCTCGTCAAATTAATTAGTCCGATCGCCCCCTAAAGCCGGGGGCGATCGACCCCCAAGTTTCCCATTTTAGGTAATTAAAAAAATGCCACACCTGATTAGAAAATTTCCTTCATATTAGAATAGGCATCACTCATTACCATGTGTACCTAACCTAACTGAGAGAGGCTATATAATTTTTTTTCAACTACGCCAATTATATCATCCGTAAAAAAAAATTGACAGGAGAGGATATCTCAACTACAATTCCATCCAAAAACCATGTCAGGGAACCCCAAACTATATAGCCTTAGCCGGCTGTAGAGGGGAGAGAAGGGGGTAGTAGTACCTCCCGTAAGGATTAATCCTTACAAAGGAGCTTGCTAGACAGGTGTATATATTTGTCTATAAAGCTTATAACTATTATAACAAAGTGTAAATAACTAAGGCATCAGCCTTGCAGGCAGCACTCTGGAAAAAAAAAGTAAAATACATTACAAATCCCCATGAAAGAACTCTTGATTAGCTTGCTCAACTTTTTCGGTTTAGCTTGGTGGGTGGAAGTTAAAACTGCATCGCCACGGTGCATTTACTATTTTGGCCCGTTTATGACCGCTAAAGAGGCCCAAGCTGCACAAACAGGATATGTAGAAGACATAGAAAATGAAGATGCTCAAGGTATTAGTGTTTCGATTCAACGTTGCAAACCTGTGAATTTGACAGTAGCAGATGACTTGGGAAAGCTTGGTGATCCAGGGATGTTCCCGGTTTTTAGCAGTCAGTAGCAGCAAGGGGAGTCAATAGTTTTGAAGACAAAACTATTGACTTTTTGACCTCAAATTGCTGGTGGCTATTGACACTCCCCGGCGTGAACGCGCGGGGATTCTTAAGAAACTACCAAATGGAAATTCTTAAGGGCGCTGTCAAAACACCTCTACCAACTCCATCGAGGTCAAGCCCCAACATCGTCGCTACTTTTCGGATAATGTTGGCTGCACCATTGCAGTCAGCATTAATGTACCAATTTTTTGCACCTGTCCGATACAAACCGCGTTTTACCCGTCTACCCGTTTCTTTCCACCCTTCGGGTTTCTCACCGATTGCAGGCAGGAAGTCGCGGTCTACAAATGACGCTTTAGACGTGTAACTTTCCTCTGTCTCAACAAACTTAATCCCATATTGTTCGCACAATTGAGCAATTCGAGTTTTCAGTCGTGCCGTAGGAATTTGAACAAATTTTTGATTTGTCTTTTTACCCATACTGGCACAATTCTTTTGCCCTTTGTTCCAGCCAAAAACAATTACACCGATTCTGTTCTTGATGCAGCGATCAATTACGAGACGAGCTGCTTTGTTCACAGCATCACGCATTTGGCGGTTTCGTTTCTCGGTTGATCGTGCCAACTGATGCGACCAAAAACCGTTATCCTTGCCCTCCATCAAAGTAGCTACTCGCTTGTTATACCATTGGTTGACAGATTTCAGGCGCTTACCGTCAACAATGAAGCTCGTTCCTGAGTTGCTAACACAAGTAAGCCAGTTGTCAATCCCGTGGTCAATTCCCAAAACCTTCTCTGTGTTAACATCCGAATATGCGACTTCGGTTTTGTAGACGAATTCTGCATAGAAGCACCTGTTTCTAGGCAGAATCCTAATCTCTCGAATATCGGTATAGTTCAAATTGGAAGGCATCGGAATCTGAAAGTTTTTCAACCCAAACCAAGTCTTAACTTTCAAGCCCAAAGGAATTAAAACTTGACCATCAATTAACTTTTTACCAAGCGCCTGCCTTGGATAAGCGATTAAGTGGAGTCCACCAGGAGTGCGGTAGCCAGGAAACTTTGGTTTATTTTCTAGCTTTCCTTCTTGAAATAGCTTATTCAATCCTTTGAAAGATTTTACCGATTCGCCGACAGCACCACAAGTTTGCTGGGCTGATTGAGCGCATAAAGCCCCATAGTGAGGATTCCGCTTCAACTCGTTAATCACGTCAAACGGGCGGACGTAACGATGGGCTTTGAAGTATATTTGACGAGCGTAGTAAACCGCGCAATTGTGTAGTTTGTTCGATTCGTGGCAAATATATTCTAAAACCGCTTTGAGTTCTTTGTCGGGCTTAAGTAATATTTGTTGACACCCAAACACTTGAATCTCCTGTTGTTGTAATATGTTGATTATACATCACAACTCTACGAGTAAGAGTGATATGGCAAGTTTGTCAAAGAAAGATTTAGAGTACCGACACGAAAGTAACGCTGTCTCGCTGATCAATATGCACTTTGTCTTCATTCCCAAGCGACGTAAAGCTGTTCTGGTCGGCAAGGTAGCAGAACGGCTGCAAGAAATTATTTTTGAGGTGGTCGTAGAGAACAGGTGGAAAATTATTGCCTTGGAGATCATGCCGGATCATGTTCATTTATTGTTAAACGTCAAGCCAGTGGACTCTGCTAGCTTTGTCATGCAGAGAGTCAAAGGTAGGGCTTCGAGTTACTTAAGGAAAGAGTTTCCTGAATTATTGAAGTTGCCTACGCTTTGGACTCCCAGTTATTTTGTCGGCAGTGTTGGTAACGTTTCAACTGAAACAGTGAGAAAATATATTGAAGAACAGCGGAATAAATAATATAGAATACTCGTAGCCTAAAGGCTACAACTGCGTTTCATCAAGAGCTTGAAAGACCGGGGTTCTCACGCGACGCGCTATAGGTAATGGGTAACGGGGAATGAGGACACAGAGAAAGAGAAGAGAGAAATAATAATTCCGATGTCAATGGATTTGATATTACTTCTTCCTTCTTCCTTTTTCCTTCTTCCTTCTTCCTGAAGCGGTTCAGCCAGCGGAGTCGTTGGGCCTTCTTCCTTCTTCCTTCTACTTAACTGTCTGAGGGAAGTTTTCTATCCAGCGATCGATATCTGCAAGTACCCGATCGGGAATTTCCCATGGGAATAAGTGGGCTGTATTGGGATAGCACTCCCACTGACATTCCAGGAGGTGTTGGGCTGTTTCTAAACTGGATGCCGAGGTGATGTGCCGATCGGCCTCTCCAGCCATGACTAAGGAAGGGCATTGAATATCCCCGAGGTTGAGTAGTCGGTTATATCCAGCCCTCAGAGCCCTATTTAAGGCTTTGGTAGCCGTGGGGGAAGTCTGGAGATAGGCGGGAGTACCAGATCGGGCTAAATAGCGATAGGGAGTGCTTGTATGCTGTTGTATTAAGTAGCGAAAGAGCGATCGCCTAGCAAAAGTATCAATATTCCATTGCCAGCCCGGTATCACCCAATTGATGATTCCGGCTAAGCCCGTATAAAAGTTATCTTGCCAAGATACCCGAGGGTGACTGCCTCTGGGTTTGGCGGCGGATGCAAGTATAATCAAACCCGTGACTCGCTGCGGATATTTCATCGCTAATTCCAGGGCTAAAATTCCCCCTAAAGACCATCCCAGTACCAAACAGCGATCGATCCCAAATCGGTCTAAAAGCGCTTCTAAATCGAGGAGATGATCGGTCATGTCAAAGGGAGCAAAAGTGCGACTGTTGCCGTATCCCCGCAAGTCTGGGGCGATGGTTTGGAATCGCTCAGATAAGTGTTCGGTAAACACTGACATACAAGAGCCAGAGCCAGGATGACCGTGCAAACATAGGATCGGAAATCCTGTTCCTTTGACCGAAACACTAAGTTTTTGAGGTGTCATTCTATGTGTCGCCCCGAAGCCCATCCGAATTTTTACCTGCTAGCTTGCTGCTGAGTTTTCTGAGTTTTCTGAGTTTTTGGTTGCGATACTTGCTGCTCTTTCGGTTGAGAAACCTCAGCTTTTACTAATTCAGGAAATGGTGGCTGGAGATTGTGAACTTCGATGTCCATTCCCACTGGCAGAGGTGGTAGTTGGGGCAGATCGTTTTCCAAATCTTTGAACCCTTTGAGGTTTTTAGCTGGCAAAATTTCCGGCATTTGTGGTGGTAATTTAGCTGTTTCCAAAGTGCCGATCATTTTAGCTAGGGCGAATTCTAGTTGAGAACCCGGGTCGATCGCCACCCAACCCCGATCCGTCATTTGCCGGATCTCGAAGTGGAGGTGAGGGCCCGTGGACATTCCTGTACTACCAACCCGGCCGATGGTTTCTCCCTGTTTCACCCACTCTCCGGGCTTCACAAACAGTTCAGAAAGGTGTCCGTAGAGAGTTTCCTGAGACTGTTTACTGTGATTGAGCACCACCGTCAAACCATAACCGCCTAGCCAATCGGCGATCGCCACTTGACCAGCATAAGCAGCCAGGACAGGCGTTCCCAGCTCCGCTCCCAAGTCTGTCCCGGTGTGAAACCGGCCATAGCCCATAACTGGATGAGTCCGCCACCCAAATGGCGAAGTAATTGCCGCAGCAATAGATAGTGGAAACAGCAGACTGGTGTTGCCATTTCCTGCCTGACCAGCGGGACGTGGCGTCAGATTGTAATAAGCAAAGCCTGTATTGCTACCGCTGCTGACACTAATCGGGCCGACTTCAATGGGGCCGAGTCCCATACTCGCTCCAGGATCTGAGGTGCTTCCGCCACGATTTCCCGAATATGCAGCGTTAGCATAATATCCAGCCTCCTCCGATGAGTACCCTGGATTAGCTGAGTACCCTGGATTAGCTGAGTACCCTGGATTAGCTGAGTACCCTGGATTAGCTGAGTACCCTGGATTAGCTGAGTAAGCCGCGTCTCCGTTCACTGATTTTGGCTGTCTGGTTCCCGCACCCCACAACTGACCACCAATTTTTTCGACGGCTTGACCGAGGGTGTCGCTAACATTGCCACCACCATTGCCGGCAACACTGTCGGGAACCCTCGCCGGAACATTCCCTGGAACATGCCCTGGAACATTCCCAGAGGGAGGAGTAGCAATATAGGAGTCAGGAGCGATCGGAGTTGGAGGGCTGTAGTTGTCTCCCCCAGCATCGGCGGTGACTGGCTCGGAAATCACAGTAGGGGCGCACACACCCCCACCATCAGGACAGTCGGCCGATCGATCTGAAAATTCTATGGTTGTCGGCGGTTCGTAGCCGTTGGTCGCCCCAGCGCTGTAGTCTCTCTGGTCGTTGTAAGCGTTGGCGGGGTTGACTGGCGCTTCAAAAGGAGGTTCCGGCGACTGGGCTGTGGGTTCCGGCAGGGGTATCAGTGCGGGTTCGGGCAGATAATATTCTGAGGTCTGAGGTGCGGCCTCCGCTGGCGGTTCCGTCGCGTATTCCGGTTCGGGAGCTGGTTCTTGGTAGCTAGGCTCCTGCGCTACCTCTGGGGTTGGCTCGCTTTCTGCCATGGGACCCGGTTGTACCGGGAAAGGGGCTTCAAATAATGGTTGGAGGTCAGCGGCACCAGGGGCTGTCTGTTCTACTGTTGGAGTTTCCGTTTGTGCCCACACTATGCCTTTGCTGAGTAGTCCCAGACTGGCAAGGCAACCTAGTCCCACCAGCAGGGAGCGATCGGACAAAAGACGCTGAAGATTCCGTGCGCCTCTAGGTTTTTTATTTGGCTCTTTGGTGTTCACAGTGGCTGTCCAATGCTTGTCTGAAACTGGTTTCACGATTTTTTTTCCCAACTCAACTAGGGCCTTGGTGGAGATCGACGTCAGGCTCGAATTTATGGTAATTCTTGTCTGGAGTGGAGCCTAAACTATTGTACCTGGTTAACGCGATTATTCCGTTCAACCTAGCTAGTTGATTCCAGTTTGTCCGTTCACTTGGCAAAATTGTTAATTATTTAGTATTATTGACTCCCTTGGGGCAGCATGGCATTAATGAGTTTACCTGACGATCGCTTGACAAATTTTCGCGACTATGAATGCCTTGGGGAACCAGAGGGTGTTACTTGGCAGTGGCAAAGTTGGGAAGGTTTGCCCTATCTGACTTGTAGCTTGCTCGAAGGCTGGCAACACGGCTTTTTTACGGCTCCGTTTTCGCCCCGCACCCCGATCGACTTGGTGGAAGTTCTGTCGCCCGGAGCTCCTGTTTACCGGGTCAAGCAGGTACATGGCAATGCGGTACTCAAGACTGGTCAGGTGGCTCCGGTTTCTGCTAGTGGTCTTGGGGCGGAAACTGGGAACCAAATTTATGCTGAGGCTGATGGCTTGGTTGCCGAGCGAGAGTTTGAGGCGATTTGGGTTTGTACGGCAGATTGTGTCCCTGTGTTGATTGCTGACGATCGCACCGGACTGACTGCCGCAGTTCACGCAGGTTGGCGCGGGACTGCTGCTAAGATATTACCAGAGGCGATCGCTCAACTTGTGGCCGTTGGCAGTCAACTGGAAAATCTCAGGATTGCTATGGGGCCGGCGATCGCTCGACAGGTTTACCAGGTATCTGTGGAAGTGGCAGCGGAACTGGGAGCTACCATTACTCCCAAGGGTGCGGTTAGTGTGACAGCCGACAGCATTCTAGAGTTTTTGCACCAACTGCCTCAAACCCCTGTGTTGGCAGATCCTGAACCGGGAAAAGTACGTTTGGATGTTCGCCGCTGCAATGCTTTGCAATTGCAACAGTTGGGAATTCATGTTTCTCAAGTGGCGATCGCTCCTCACTGTACTTATTCTGACTCCGAGCGCTTTTTTTCCTACCGCCGGGAGCCACTTAAAAAAGTCCAGTGGTCGGGAATTGTCAGTGGCGGCTCGACAACTACCTCTAGAAGGTAGAAGGTAGAATGTAGTTTTAAGTTTTAAATTTTGAATTTTAAATTTTGAATTTTAACTCTTTAACTTAAAACTCAAAACTTAAAATTTACAGACTTTCCTTCTACGTTCAAAACAGGATTTTCAGGAGTTAACCTACCTACTTAGTCGGTAATTCCCTAAAATCATTAAAAACTAGCAACTAAACTTTTTGGGAAAGCGGCCCTCGCCCCCGCCCCGCTTTCCTCTCTTGTTAAGATTGCGCTATAACGAGAGTCTCCAGCGGGTTATTAAAATGAGCGATCCAACTCCCTATCAACTGCTTGAGGTCGATGAAGATGCTTCTTTTGATGAAGTGCAAGAAGCCCGCACTCGTCTGGCTGAACATTACAGTGGCGATCTCAAACGTTTGGAATCGATCGAAGCTGCTTACGACGCGATCCTGATGGATCGTTTGCGACAACGACAGGAGGGTAAAATTAAAGTCCCCGAACGCATCCGTTTTCCTGAACGGTTGACTCCTCCACCCGCCAGCTTTACTCCATCTCCTCCGTCTGGTAGTCCTGCTTGGCTGCAACGGCTAATCGATACTCCTAGTCGATCGGACATTTTGTGGCCTGCGGGAATCTATGTCGGATTGAGTGGGCTCAGTATCTATCCGGCTGCTAATAATTCTTTACTACAGTTGACTCTAGCTCTGGGAGTCGGCTCTTGTCTCTATTTTCTCAATCGCAAGGAACAAAAATTCGGTCGGGCTGTACTTTTAACAGTTATGGGCTTGGTTTTAGGCTTGTTGCTGGGAGGTATTTTAAGCTCTCTGGTGAGTCCAGCACTCATCCCAACAGAGAAATTTATTGCTTTGTTTACGTTTTTAACTCTGTGGCTGGTCAGCAGTTTTTTACGATAGTTTAGTCTCTAGACTTCTCCCAAAAAGCCTGTAAAGAACCGGTCATAAAGCCTGTTCCACAATAATTATGGGAGATGTCTAATATAGTCAACAGTTGATTGTTGACTGTTAACTCATTTATCGGGCAGATCGAGCGAAAATTATCTCAACGGCTTCGCCCAAATTGTTAGCAATTAAGTCTGGTTGCTGACTTTCTAGTTGCTTGCGATCGCGAATCCCGCACAAAACACCAATTACCTTGACACCGTGGGTTTTGGCTGCTATGATATCCGCTTCTGTATCACCAACCATCCAAGTATCAGAAGCTGGCGGCAATTCGGCGAGAGCTTTTGCCATCAGCAACGGCTTATCTTTAACGTCCCCAGTTTTAACATAATCATTGGGGAGACAATAACGGCGGTCTTCTGGGAAAAAGTGGCCTAAATTGCAGCGGTTGAAAGCTTCGTCAAGTTCCCTGACGCGGCGCATAGTCATCACTACTAAATCAACTCCTGCCCCTTGTAGCTTTTCTAAGGTTTCCACTGCTCCTGGGGATGGTTTATCGTACATCAAGTAGGGGAAAGTATGAACAGTGTGACGACGTTTTTGGGCAAATTCACTGGCTTGGATAGCATCCAATCCTGAGAGAATGCCGATTTCGGTTTCCGGAATCCGCGCCCGCTTCATTTCCCAAAACTCTGCTTTGGCGAGTTCGCGCACCTGTTGGTCTGAAGCTTGAGTCTCCGCAAGACATTGCTGATAAACTCGATAATAGCGATCGGACACATCCATTATTGGCCCATCAAAGTCTGTAATCAGTCTCAGCATTTAGCAGAATATATTTAAGATTTGATACAAATTATTTAATATTGTATCATTAAGAGAGGTCAGCTCCTCCACACAACTTGACAGAAATACCCTAGGGAGTTACTGTTGATTAAGCAATGTCAATTGCATAAAACATTGGGTGCATCTGTGTTTGGCAAATATATTCGTAGGGGCGAAGCCTGACGGATGTAAATCTTTGGTTATCATTAATAAATTGTCTGCGGTCATGCTTCGCCTATGCAAAATCGGGATGCTCCTACAAAAATTCGCTCAAACTCTAGTCACAATCAACTGTAGCGGTTGCAATCAATATCAGGAAATCTACAATTAAGATGTGTTGCACAAATAATCTAAATCGCTATATTTTATACATAAATCTAGCCCTTAATCTAGGGTGAGTTGAGGTTGAGTTCAAAGGATTGTTAAAAACATTCAATCGAACTCATATTCGGCTAGCTTTGCCAAAGAGAAAATTTTTTTGAGAAATCAAGCTTAGTGTAGAGTTCCCACCCCCATATCAATAGCTTGTGACTTACGCATCGAGAGCGTATTTATGTCATTGCGAAGGAAATGAGAGCTTTCATAAACATTGAGTTATCGTAAAAATGGCATAAATAAAGTAGCCGTTCGACCCCAAATAAATTCCCATCCCCACCTTGGAAATAGATACTCAAACATAACGAAATGCAACCTAAATTAAGCGTACATATCACCCCCAGAAGTGTTAACAATCTTCTTGACAAGTTGTTATCATTGCGTCGCATTGAATACCTCGCAGTAGATCGAGAGCTTAAAATTCAAGAAGCATCTTTGAACGTCCAAGAATTTGCTGAAATTCCAGAGGGAATCGAACAAGGAAAAGATGTGCGTGATAGTTTTCCCGAACTAATCGGCATCGAAGAAATCCTCGATGATATTCTTGAACAAAAACAGCCAAATTTTCAACTAAAATCAATCACCAGAATTTCAACAGATGGATCTATTTTGTATCTAGATTTGTATGTTTTTGGTTATAAAGAAAATTTTAAACCTGAGAGATTAATTATTTTCTGCGAAGACGTAACAGATAGTACCAGTATGCAGCAAATCATGGTGCAATCAGTAAATGAAAGCAGCATCGAAGTTACTAATCTAGCTACAGCCCGCGATTATATTGAACAGATTCTGAATTCAATCAATGATATTTTGTTAGTGACAACAGCATCGGGGAAAATAAAAAAAGTTAATAAATCTACCCAATTATTATTTGGATACACCGAAGCAGAATTAATTGGTAAACCAATTTCAATGATTACGGCCAACGAAGAATTATTACGTCAAGTAAGTCAGTTACCTGCGGAACTTAAAAACGAATCGTGGCATCAGGTCAAAGTCCTATGCCAAACTAAAGCAGCTTTAAGCTTGACAGTGGCTTTTTCCTGCTCTACCATCGAGACCAGGGTAGAAAGCAAGCATTCAGCAAGTGAAACCCTACAAGATTTTGTCTATATTGGTAGAGATATTACCGAACAACAACGAACCAAAAAGCGTCAATCAGCACAGTATGCAGTAGCTCGAATCATGTCAGAATCTGGTTCTTTAGAGAGCGCCACTCCCAAAATTTTGCAAGCTATCTGTGAAAGTTTAGGGTGGGATCTCGGTGAACTGTGGACACCTGTGGATGAAAAAGAGAGTAAATTAGACGGGGGAAATCAACAGCAAAAAGTCAAATTTTTGTTTGCAACACCAGACACTCCTGTGGAAAAAGTGCCGTTTCTACTGCGAGTGGGAGTATGGTGGCGAGGTACAGAAGTCGGCGAGTTTGTGGAAAATTGTCAGCAGATAACTCTCGATCCTGGTGCCGGCTTACCCGGAGTGGTTTGGAATACTGGTTATCCACAGTGGATTACTGATATTCTCAAAGATGGCAATTTTATAAGATCGAACTTAGCATCAAAAGCCAAACTGACTTCGGCTTTTGGTTTCCCAATTCGTGCTAGTGGTCAAATTGTAGGAGTAATGACTTTTTTTTGTCAAAAGAAACAGCCATCAGATGAAGACTTACTTCAGATGATGGCCGCCATTGGTTCCCAATTGGGACAGTTTGTCAAGCGCAAATATGCCGAAAAAGAACTGCAAGAAGCCGAAGCTTCCATCAGACTGTTATACGAACAGGAAAAACGCCAAAGTAAAAAATTGGTTCAGCAAAATTTAGCCCTAGAAAAGACTAAATTAGAGTTAGAATCTGCTAACCGTGCCCTACAGCGACTCGCCTCTGTAGATGGTTTGACTCAGATTGCTAATCGTCGCTGTTTTGACAAAACATTACAGTCGGAATGGTTGCGGATGGCCAGAAATCAAGAACCCCTAGCTTTGATTTTGTTGGATATCGATTTTTTTAAACTTTATAACGACCATTACGGCCATCAAGGCGGAGATGAATGTTTAAAAAAAGTGGCGGAAATTTTAGAGCGCAATGCTCATCGGGGAGGCGATTTATCTGCTAGGTACGGGGGCGAAGAATTTGCATTAATTTTGTCCCAGACTGATGCTAAAGGAGCAATGCGGGTAGCGGAATCTATTCGCAACGATTTGAAAATTGAGGCAATTCCTCACCAACTGTCAAAGGTAAGTCAGTTTGTAACTGCCAGTATGGGGATAGCTAGTGCAGTTCCTAGTGCTGAACTATCTGTGGAGTGGCTGATTGGGGAAGCAGATCGATCGCTCTACCAAGCTAAACTAGAAGGACGCGATCGGATAATTTATCTAAATCCTGCAATTTTGGATAATTAGTCAGGTTGCGGAGGTAGTGAAAAAGCGCTTCTACCTGGGAAAGGAGTATGGTTTAATGATGATTGTGAGACAAGCTAAAATTGCTGATGTACCTGCAATTGCACGAGTTAATGTAGATACTTGGCGGACAGCTTATCAGAAAATTTTACCAGCAGATTATCTAGCGCAGTTATCCTATGAAAATCGAGAAAGTAATTGGCAAGATATCCTTATAAATGCCGAAAAAAATAAATATTTTGTGTATGTTGCGGAGAATGAACAAGGAAAAATTGTGGGTTTTGCTGCGGGTGGCTACGAACGAACTGACAAATATGTTTTTTATAAAGGAGAATTATTTGCTATATATATTTTGGACGAATATCAGCATCAAGGAATCGGAAGAAAACTCGTAGGAACAATTGCATCCCAACTGTCTAAATTAAACTTAAATTCGATGCTGGTTTGGGTGTTAGGAGATAATTCAGCCTGTAGGTTTTATGAAGTTTTGGGAGCAAAAAAAATTGACGAACAGCAAACAAATAGAGCCGGAGTTTTACTTAAGGAAATTGCCTACGGGTGGACAGACATAACTGTGCTACTGGATTTGATATGACTTCTACTTAATGCAATTCGACTTCTCTATTCACTTGCGTCAAAACTCGATCGCCCCGCATTAAGCGATATTCCGCCCGCCAAACTCCGGGAGTCAGAGGAGAAGTGGGACTATTTCTTTTGCCGACAAAACCCAACCAAGTGCGACTGGGGGCTTTGATTTCGTTGGTGGTGTTGACGATGGTTTGACCATTGGGAGCAAATAGTTGATATTGTTCCCGATCGCCTTTTAGGACTCCATAACTATGGACCCAAAATAACAAAGCAGAGCTATTTAGAGGTAGTTTAGTTTCGGAAAATTGTCCTTGCCAAAGAGCGTTTTCGTCCGGTGACTTGCCCGCAAAACCGGCGCGAATTAAACCTGTAGGAGTATAGTCCACAGGCCGATCCCAAATTGGATTTCTGGCAATATTGCAGCCCAATTTAGCATCGGCGCCAACAAAGGGATCTACAGCTTTACCTTGATAGCGAAAAGTGATGTGTACGTGGGGAAAAGACGCCATCCCAGAGTTTCCCACCATCCCCAGCACAGCGCCTTTGGCAACTTGCGCCCCTGGTTTGACGGCCACACTACCTTGGCGGAGATGGCAATATTGGGCTTCCCAACCGCCACCGTGATCGATTACCATGCCGTTCCCACATTCAGTACCTGCGACGTTGGTTTTGTCTGTATCGTTCTCTAAACGTTTATCTACCACACCGTCTCGCACCCGCAAAACTTTGCCGGCGGCGGAGGCGATAACTGGGACTCCTTTTGCCATTGCTTTGGCGTCGGGAATGCCGAAGTCCGTACCATCGTGGCCGTTGTAGGTTTGGCGTCCGCACCCAAAATCAACGGCGGCTGGACTCGGATCGCGATCGAAATACTGCAAAATAAAGCAATCTTTGCCTAGGGTACAGTCGATGGGTTGACCAAATTGTGGGATGTTGGGCTTTTGGGCCACTGCGGTGGAGACTAGATTTTGGGCGATGGTGTTGGCTGCGATTAGGGATGTATTGACTGCGTTTTGGGAACCACAGCTAGAGATAGTTGTCAACCCCAAAGCCAGGAAAATTGCCGAAATCTGTTTGTTTGAGAGTAAAGTCATTGGTCAATGGTTGCTAAAAGCTGAGGTGGGTAGTCCCAAAAAATCAATTAATGCTTCAAAATATAGTGAATTGGGAATATAGACGGTCGATCGGGTATTATTGTCTGTCTGGGATTAGTGATTTTTAATTAATTAAATGAATGCGCTCTAGAATTCGATCGCTCATTTCAATCATTCGGTTGGCCGGACTTGCTATCGCCACTTTGGCGCTGTGGGGATTTGCCACCCTCGCCAAGGAAGTTCTGGAACAAGAAACTTACGCTTTCGATACCTCTATCTTACTCACTCTGAGGGAATTGCACACTCCACTGCGCGATCGAATAATGATCGGCTTTACATTTTTGGGGGAGCCAAATTTGCTGCTAGCGCTGTGCGTGAGTTTGGTGATTATTTTGTGGACTATCCAACATCGATCCGAAGCCACCACTATTGCTATGGCTGGTGCGGGAGCGGTGGGTTTAAACCTACTGTTAAAAAAAGTTTTTGCTCGCGCTCGGCCTCAACTTTGGGAGCGTGCAGTAGACGTTAGATTTTACAGTTTTCCTAGCGGACACGCGATGGTGTCAATGGTTATTTATGGTTTGCTAGGATATTTTTTGGGTTCCCGCTTTCCGAAACAGCGCTGGTGGATTTACATTTTAACAATTTTATTAGTTGCGGTTATTGGTTTGAGTCGGCTTTATCTAGGAGTTCACTGGCCTACGGATATCATTGCAGGTTATACGGCTGGTTTGGTGTGGCTGATAGCCTGCATTATGAGTCTGGAAGTATGGAAACAATCTCGCTCATCATTTCCTGCTTCTACAGAAGAATTTTTTGACCCAAATTCCTCTCAATAAATTACCGATGAGCAATCATCAATAACTCATAACAAATAACTAATAACCAACCCTTTGCTTTTGAGTTAAATACATCGCAATCCCTTTCTCGTAGTAAGCAGCTTCGTTAATAAACACTGGATATACCGTCGATATACCTTCATATAAAATCTCATCGCCGTCAAAGGTCAAAAACATCGGATCGCCTGGATTCAGCGGTTGATAATCTCTGAATTGCAGTCGAGGATGAATCATTGCCTGAATTTCTCCCAACTCATTTCTGGGATAGTCGATAGTCTGAATTTTTTCATAAATTGTGAGGGGATTTTCTGCGGGAGGGATTTTTCCCTGATTATATAGTTCTACATAGTCTAAAATTGTGCCAATAATCTCCTCAGTTTGCTGAAATAAACTGCCATCCAATATCCCTTGAGCCACCGGACCAACTTCCAGGGTAAGTCCTAACGGGGAAATCGATCGCAACACAGAGCTATCTTGATTGTACTTTCCCGAAACCAGAACCTTAATGTTGGGAGAAAAAGATGTTAAATAAGCAGTTAAACCCAGATTAAATGGATGCTGGCTATCCAGAATAAATGTGATACCCATGTTGGCGGTGGTATTGTGCAAATCGATAATTAAATCGGGATTATCCGTATTGTTGGAGCCAAATATTTGGTAGATTTCTTTAGCTCGTAGTGCTTCGTAAGTAGAGAGATTATAATTTTCTAAATCCTGTCGTAAAAAACAACGATTGAGGTCGATATCTATGTAACGTTTGCCAATTTTGCAAGCTTTGGGATTGGCTAGCATGGCAACAGTTTGAAAATTCGAGCGGGCTATTAAATTTGGCGATCGCTCAAATTTATTCACTAGGTAAATTCCTGTGAGTTCGTTGCCGTGGGTCCCTCCAATCACTGCAACACGGTTAATTTTTTTCATAAACAAGTAGCTTCCTTTCTCAACTGCCACTCTTGGGCTGCAACTAATTTCGATTAAAATGAATAATGTCTCAATCGGGAGCATCCCGATTTTGTAGGGGCGAAGCATGACCGCAGATAAGTTATTGGTTAAAAGGAAAGATTTACTACGGTCATGCTTCGCCCCTACCGATCACAAAACCGTCTTTTCAATTTTACTTGATTAATGCTTCAATAACAAGCCGATTTAGACCCTGTGAAGATTTTGCAGGAATCTAGGATGGTGGCATTACGCGAAAATCATTCCTTTATTTGCCGCTCCCACAACTGCTACAGATTTGCAGCTAACTGGATGTCAAACCTACAGTTCCGGTCTCGTACAGTTATCCTACGATGTTGTAGTATAGAGGTGATGCCCTAGCATAGAGACTAAATCGTGAAATGTGTTGCCTTTGTCCTTTTGTTAATATTATTTTTCTGGGTGGCGCTGCCAGCTAAGGCATCTGTATGCCGCAATTACGAGGGACAGCAGATTTGTATTGTCGATCTCAAACGCAGCGCCAAAAATTATTGGGAATACAGGGCAATTTTGAGTATTGATGGAGTGAAAAAGCCTAGGGAGATTTACAACTGTCGCAGTCGCAGCACGGTTAAAAAAGATGGTAAAGTTGTGCCGTTTGGTAAAAACGATCCTGGTCAAATGATATGCAGTTTTTTTGATAACTAATAGATACCTAGGCACGGAAAAATTGGGTAGTTTTTGAGATATGTCTCATCGCTATTTGTGGCGTTCTAGTTTTTTAATAACCCTCAAAACAAACAGCGATAGTAAAGCGCCAATTAAGGCAATTTCCCACAAGCCACAGCCTGCGGCACTCCCCAAAGCTGCGGATACCCAAATAGCGGCCGCAGAGGTGAGTCCGTGAACTTCGACTTCGCCTATTTCCTGTTTAGATTGTCGCAGGATTTCTCCCCCTCCCAAAAAGCCAACCCCGGCGGCAATACCTTGAATTACACGCTCTATGGCATCTCGTACATTTTCATTTTTACCAAGTGCTAAGGGGATTAAAACAAACAATGCAGAACCCATACTTACTAACATATGTGTTCTCAAACCTGCTGGTTTGTGTCGGAGTTGACGATCCCACCCAATAATTCCACCAACTAATAAGGCTAGGCATAACCTGAATAGTATGCCTAGCCAACGTTCGGGAGATGATAAATTTGCGATCGACAATGTTTTACCACTAAAAACTGCTCGGATGTCACCCATCTAAATTGCTTTTTTGGGCAGCCAAGAAGCCCACCTCACAAGAAATTAGAAGGACTTTGATTTTAGCGCAAGACGATATCCGATCGCAATCTGATTCCCAAATCTGTTTCCGGGCGAATCACAATCACATCCACACTGCGTCGCCCGAACAATACCCCCGCTAAAACACCAATCCCAGCACCACCCAATACTTCTTCAGTGGCGATGGCTTTGTCGCCGGTAATCCCAGCCAGGGCGGCCGCTGCTGCTGCGCCCAATGCTGCACCTTGGGCGAGGGAACCTCCGTTAGCACCTTTTTGAACTTTTTCGGTTCTGGTAATAATGGTAGAATTTCCGTCAATCCGATAGCGTTGGCGACGGCTAACAATTAGTTCTGTAGCCACAAATTGAGTACCCTTTTGATTACCCCTTCTAGCAGGTTGCAGTTGACCGACTATTTCGCTACCTGCGGGGATTAAAACTCTACCTTGAGCCGTGCGGATGTCTCGTGCTACTCTTAAAGTTAAAGGTGCGGTTTCATCGGGAGTAACAACAATTTTATCTTTTTCATAGCTCACTGGAATTACACTGCCCGCTGGAATTCTGATACTACTATCCAATTGGGAGTATCTTTGAGCGACGGCGGGATTGGCCACCACCAGTGGGACACTGGTTCCTAGGGTAATTCCTAGGGCGAGGATGGCTGCTGTTGTCGATCGCAATGTTTGAGAAGTAATCATATAAATTGTGTCCTTGCTTCGGTTTTGCTTTACTTGGTAACGCACAACTGCTAAACTTTTTCTGATTTTCCGTTCCTTTGATAGTTTAATGATGACAGGTGGGAATTCCTCAAGTTGGGAAGATAAGGTAGATAATCAAAAGTTTTAAAAATTCAAAAAATTGATCTAGTCAGGAAATTTTAGAAGTTTGGGAAGATAAGGAAGATACACTCCACACTCAAGATTCAATTGTTAAGAGCATTTAAGGCTAACAAGCCGGCACCAAAAGCTGGTTCGTGTCGGGGTGCAATTACTTGGGCGTTAGGGGCGATCGCACTTATAGCAGTTTCAAACCGACTCTGGCAATTTCCATCGCCACCCCACACACCTCCGATTAGGACAATTTCAAATTCTTCTGTTTGGTTAAACAGCCCTGAAATTACTGTTTTCGTCGCTAAAACTAATTCGGCCACTGCACTATCCATAATGCCCTCAGCTATACGATCGCCCTCTGCTGCGGCGCGATCGACAATGGGTGCTAAAGCAGCTATTTCCTTGACTCCCCAACCGCGTCGGTAAACGACTTCTACCAAGTCTTCTAAGTTTTTTAGACCTAAATGTATTTGAAAATTCTCTGCAAGTGTGGTATAAATTTGCCGTCCATCGTAGAATCTCAAAGCAGCTTGCAAACCCTGAATGGCGATGTTGTAGGCGCTACCTTCATCCCCTAAAATATATCCCCAACCCCCGACTCGTTTAGTTTTTCCGTGGCGGTTTTGTCCGAAAACAATCGATCCTGTACCGGAAATCACGGCGAGGCCGACTGGATGGCCCGTACCGCCTACCAGTGCGATCGCGCTATCACTAGAAATTATAATATTTCTGGGCCCGAAAGACCGAGTAACGGGTAAATTAGGAGTCAACTGCAAGTTCTGTACTAAAAATTGCAGGATTTCCACGTCTTTCGGACGTCCGACTCCTGCTAATCCCAGACAAATTGCTTCGATGTTGAGATGGCTATCGGGGTTGATGTTAGCGGAAATCACAGCTTGTTCGATCGCCAATTTAATCGATTGTTTGGCTGACTCAATTCCCAGTGTTTGATAATTTGATGGCCCTGCTTCGCCGCGCCCCAAAACCACCTGATTTTCATCCATCAACAGACAAATAGTCTTAGTACCACCGCCATCTATGCCAAATACGTAACTCATGCCAAAATTATCCCTCAAGCGGGCAAAAAAAACACTCGAATTTGAATCGAAACATAATATTATAACATTTTTTTTAGTTGCTCTTAAAATACATAATTCAAATTTGCTAATTGTATAATTTCTGGTGTACAGTTAATTTGGAAAAAATTGCTAAATATTCCCATAATTTCGGGCAAAAATCATGAAAGTCGGCGTATTCAGTACCAAATCCTACGATCGCACATTTCTGGAAGCAGCCAATGTCGATGACCAACACGACTTAGTTTTTTTTGAACCGCGCCTCACTATGGAAACAAGCGTTTTGGCGACAGGATTACCCGCCATCTGCGCCTTCGTCAACGACCAATTAGATGCCAAAACACTAAGTGCGATCGCCCAAACAGGTGTCCGCTTAATCGCCCTGAGATCCGCCGGCTTCAATCACGTCGATTTAGCAGCAGCCCGCGACTTAGAATTTACTCTCCTGAGAGTACCCGCCTATTCTCCCTTTTCCGTCGCCGAACACGCCGTCGCCCTGATTTTATCCCTCAACCGCAAAATCCACCGCGCCTACAACCGCGTCCGGGAAAACAATTTCGCCCTAGAAGGGCTGTTGGGCTTCGATCTTCACGGACGAACTGTCGGAATCGTTGGTACTGGGAAAATTGGCGCACTTACCGCCAAAATTCTGCACGGATTTGGATGTCGCCTCACAGGATACGATGTTTCCCAAAACCCGGATTGTCTAGGGATGGGGATGGAATATCTCTCGCTTCCAGAACTATTTGCTACTTCCGATATTGTCAGTCTCCATTGTCCGCTGCTACCAGAAACCTACCACCTGATCGACGCAGCAGCAGTCAATCAGATGAAAGAAGGCGTGATGCTGGTTAATACCAGTCGCGGTCAGTTGATTGACACCAAAGCCGTAACTCATGGACTGAAGTCTGGTAAAATCGGATACCTGGGCTTAGATGTTTACGAGCAAGAGAGCGACCTGTTTTTTGATGATTTGTCAAATCAAGTAATTCAAGACGACATATTCCAGCGTCTGTTAACTTTCCCCAACGTCTTAATTACCGGTCATCAAGCTTTTTTCACGGAGGAAGCTTTGAGAAATATTGCGACGACAACAATCAGCAACATCACTGATTTTGAACAAGGACGCCCTTGTCCCAATCAAATCAGCCTCGATCGGGTAAAAAAATAAGATCCCCATTGCTTACAATCAGATTAACTCGTTATTTTCAGCCGTACAGGATGGACTTCTCCCACAGAAACCGAGTTGCTGTGTCAGTCCTTTTTACTTGCAATTTGTGAAACTTTGCTGTACTAATTACCGGATAATTAGACGACAGCAATTCTCAGGTTGCAATACAACTTAACAAGTGAGGAAAGTATCAAATGACACAAGATAATTTTGCCGAGGAAACAAAAACAATCACTGAAGTCACCAAAATCGACATGGTAATTGAGAAACCAGGTGCGATCGCGAAAATCGAAACTCCAGAAACCACCGCAGGACAGTTCCAAGACATTAAAGACCAAGTTTTGACTATTTTGTCAGAACTGCCAGCCTATGTATCCAATTTTTTCGCCGAATATCAAAAGCCGATCGTCACCGTGGGTTTAATTTTGACAGGTGCCGTAAGTGCCAAAGTAACCCTGGCTGTACTCAATGCTTTGAATGAGGTGCCTTTGGTAGCCCCAACTTTTGAATTGATCGGCATTGGATATGCAGGTTGGTTTGTTTACCGCTATTTACTCAAAGCTTCCGATCGCCAAGAATTGCTAGCAGAAATAGAATCTTTAAAAGAACAAGTTGTCGGCAAAGATTCTTAAAGGGAGTGGTTAGTGGTTATTTGTCAATTTGGATGGCAAATTTGTTGCAAAGTAGCGGTAAAATCTGGGTAGGAAATAGCCGCAGCTTCGGCTCGGTGAATATTAGTAGTACCCCTGGCATTCAGGGCTGCGATCGCTAAACTCATCGCGATTCTATGGTCTGTGTAACTATCAACATCAGCGCCGGTTAAAGAAGTTCCTCCGGTAATTTCCAAACCGTCGGGTAACTCGGTAATTTGAGCACCCATGCGGTTGAGTTCCGCAGCAGTCACAGCTAGCCGATCGCTCTCTTTGACTCGCAACTCGGCCGCATCCCGAATAATGGTTGTACCAGATGCAAAAGTTGCCGCTACTGCCAAAATCGGAATTTCGTCAATCAGTCGGGGAATTAAGTCACCAGCAATGGTGCATCCCCGCAACTGGGCGGAACTCTTCACCAAAATATCGGCTACCGGTTCCCCAGCCGCCACCCGCTGATTTTGCAGTTCAATGTGAGCTCCCATCATTTCTAAAGCTTCCAAAATGCCTGTACGAGTTGGGTTGACACCGACATTTTCCACTACTAACTCGGAACCAGGGACGATCGCCCCAGCAACTAACCAAAAAGCCGCCGAACTGATATCTCCAGGTACAATTACTTTCTGCCCTTGGAGTTGGGCACAACCGGTCACTGTAACACTGCAAGTTTCAGGATCTACTGTTAATTTGGCTCCAAAAGCTTGCAACATCCGTTCGCTATGATCTCGTGACAAAGCCGGTTCAGTAACAGTCGTTTCTCCCTCCGCCATCAAACCGGCCAGTAGAATACAAGATTTAACTTGAGCCGAGGCGATGGGGGAATGGTAGTGAATCCCTTTTAATTGCTGTCCCAGTACCGCTAAAGGTGCTAGAGAATTATTTCGTCGCCCCCAAATTTGTGCTCCCATTTGTTGCAGCGGTTTAATGACACGGGACATGGGGCGCGATCGCAGGGAACAGTCCCCCGTCACCGCAAAAAAACGCCCTGGATGAGAGGCTAAAATCCCCAACATCAGCCGCATCGTCGTGCCCGAATTACCCGCATCCAAGACTTCCACAGGCTCCTCTAATGCGCCAATTCCCACACCCTCGACTGTGACCAACTCCGTGTTTAGTTCCGAAACTTTGGCTCCCAGGAGTGAGAAACATTTAGCAGTGCTCCGGGGGTCTTCTCCCAGCAGCAGGCCCTCAATAGTTGTTTCACCGTGGGCGATCGCACCCAACATCAAAGCTCGGTGAGAAATTGATTTATCGCCCGGAATCCGAATCCGACCTTGTAGCGACCAGCCAGAGGCGGGTTTTTGAATGCTTAAAGTTTGACTTTCACCGGTTTGGGTAGTGGTTATAATGGCAGCTTGCATTGAGATAAACTGTGATGAGATGGCGTTAGTTATCCTAGCGTCTTCCTAGTCATTAGTCAGTAATGTACACAAAAAATCCAAATATTACGAAAAATTTACAATTTCTATCCGTGTATTTACCTAAATTTACAAACTGTTAACTTTTGAATGACGATCGACACAATTGGAGATTTGCGATCGCCCATGTTACATTTTTGAGGTATCAGACAAAATCTTCTGACTTCCATCCTTCGATCTTCCATCACAAATTCTAGATTTTTTATTATTATGCTGACGCATCACCGCAAGCCTGTAAGTCTATCACTGATCTCCACAGATTTACCCCTATGGTCAGTCGTTGAAACTGCTGGTACACTGTATCAAAAAGACACCGATCGCTTTCACTTATTGTTGCACGAACCAGCCCTACTCGATCGCACATTTAGCGATGGCTCGAACGAACCAGTTTCTATCTTACCAACTACTACAAAACCGCGGTTGCTGTGGCTAGAAGTTTCCCCCTATCGAGTAGTGATGACTATGCAAGGAAACGGCAAATACAGTTACCGTCACTGCTGGGAGCGAGGGATGTACGGCCTGAGTCGTTATTGGCTTCAGGGAGAATCCCTAGTAACTCCTGAACAGTTACGGCTTCGCAACTTCACCCGCCAATTAATTCTCACAGGAAAGCCGGAACCGGAACACCTGCGATTAGAATACGAACTGTGGTCGGAAAAAGTGCAATTAGGTCGATATATTTTGAATTTAGAAATCCATCATTGAGTTGGGCTCTTACAGTAATTAATCAGTTTCTCAGTCACAGCATCTTGAGTTGCTGCGGCTTCATTCGCCTGCTGTCCAGCTTTCATAATATCTGCTTGAGCTTTTCGGATTTGCTCTCGACCTTCTATACTTGTAGAAGCACGATTTCCTGCCTCAAGAGCTTTGCCCATGTCTCCAATTGCTTGACCCATTTCCCGGAACGATTTAACTGACTGGCTCTGCAATTCTTTGAGGTTGGTGTCTGTCAGTGACAGAGACTCTAATTCTTTCGATGTCTGGTTTAAGTCTTTAGCTAAGTTCTTGGTAGTCCCTGTATCGTTGCTGTCTTTTTTAGTTTCAATCAGTGCGTTGCCTTTAGTGACAATTTCTGTCAATTTAGTACACTCGACAACTCGGTCGTCTTTTTGGCAACTAACAGTTAACAAACAGCAAGCAGCAACGAGCAGAATGATAGCAATTTGTTTTGGTAAAAAGTACATTAATCCTCACTACGTCCCTATTTAGGAACTATGGTAAAAAACAGCAATAACCTACAGAAAGGTAACATTTGGGGATATCTTACCCTACTTTTGCCTATTTCCTTAACGGCGGTTGCCAGTTTTGAGTCGGGAGGGATGTTTTGGACGATCGCAGCCGCCGCGGGTATGGGCTGGGCTTACAAGCTCTACCAGCAGCAAGAAAAACATAAACTCGCTCATTTAGACTCGGTTTTTTACCGATTAATCAAGGAAAATCAAGGGCGAGTGACTGCTTTGGATTTGGCGATGAATGCCAAACTCCCTGGAGCCAAAGTTCAAGAGTATCTAGACGAGCGCGCCTCTGAGTTTGGTGCAGATTTTGAAGTGACTGAGCAAGGCGGAATCTTGTATTATTTCCAAGTAGCTCCTACTGGGAATCTAGCCGAAACAACTCCTGGGGAAATAGGAGAAATTCCTGTCAAAGCAGCAGAAACAAATCCGCAAAAAGTCTCAATGAAAAGTCCTGATTTATTCCCCATTTCGCCCAAAACAGCCACTACCAATCCCAAAATATCTTTTACCCAGACGGAACTATCCCGCAGATTTAAAGTTCACGCTAGCACCATCGGTAAGTGGAAACTTAAGCCAGAGTTTCCCCAGTGGAGCAGCGAAAAAGACCCAGAGGCGATCGCCTGGGAATATTCTATCAAGAATAAGCGCTTTTATCCCAAAGATTAAGACCAGAAGGTATCATATTATTTGTACTTCTCTTTTCTCCTTTCTCCTATGTCACAACCAACCTTGCGAGTAGTCGCACGCCTCGTCGCCTTTCCCGAAAAAGTAGCCGAACTTAAATCCCTGTTACTGAGCATTATGGAGCCAACTCGCCAAGAACCGGGCTGCATCAAATACGAACTGCTACAAAATCAGGCAGACCCCACCGATTTTACCTTTGTTGAAGAGTGGGAAAGCTCCGATTTACTGGAACTACATCTGGCTTCAAATCACATTCAAGCGGCTGTCATGAAATTAGAAGGTTTAGCAGTGGCACCGCCAGATATCCGTCGCTATGAATTGCTAGCTTGAGCGACTGTTAAAATCTAATTTATTCCTGTTAGTAACCCATTTTTTTCCTCATAGTTGAATTTACCTGGTCTTAACAAGATGACAACACCAACCATAAAACAGTTATTTACTTACCCCATCAAAGGTCTGACACCGCAACCAATGTCAGAGTTGGACTTAACATCAGGACACGGCATTAAGGGCGATCGAGCTTTTGCCTTAATCTTTGCAGATTATATTGAAACGGACAAAAACCTCACAAAAAACTTGCCTTGGATGAGTAAAAAACATTTTGCTGTCCAAAACGATTGGCCGGCTTTAGCAGCCCTATCCTGTGAGTATGAACCAGAAACAGCAGTTTTAACAGTTAAGCATCGAGGAGTGGAAGTATTAACAGCAGCAACCAATACAGCAGCGGGGCGCGATCGCATTAGCAGCTTTTTTACCGAATATCTAGCCAGCATTGAACCCACCAAGGAAGCCAGACACCCGCAACGCTCACCTTTATATTTAGCAGGAAATAGTAGTGGCGAAACTCGCTATCCTGACAGAGAACCCGTCCACATTTCTTTACTCAGTCAAGCAACACTAGACCAATTAACAGCAAGGGCTGGTAGCCACATTGATGTAGGCCGCTTTCGCCCGAATATTGTCTTAGAAGGTATGGCACCTTGGTCAGAATTTGAGTTAATTGGTCAACATTTTCAACTAGGTAACGCACTAATTGAAGTGACAGCACGAATCGGTCGCTGTGTCAATATAGAAGTGAATCCAGAAACGGGCGATCGGGACATTGCCCTACTTAGTTTACTGCAACAAGAATTCGGTCACGCACAAACCGGTGTGTTAGCCAAAGTAATTAATAGCGGTCATGTTAAACTCGCCGATGTTTTGACTGCTGTTTAGCTAAATCTCAAAGTCAAAATTACAAAGATTGACAAATTCCCATTAATGTGCATTCCCAAACCAATCGTGGCTGTACATAGTTCAGTAAATATTGTCGCGCTTTTTCTAAAGGCTCTAAGGGCGATCGACTAATTTCCCCAGCCAAAAATTGCTGCCAGTAACAGTGCTGTAAATAATCGATTAACCATAACTGAGATTCAGTATCCAAAGTTTTATCAATTTCCTTAGCCAATTCCAACGCCGATCGCAAATTTTGAGGCAACTGCTTAACTTTTTGTAACAAATCATCCGGCATCGATTGCAGTTGCCGCCAAATAGCAATGGCCTCTCCAGGACTTCCCTGGGCCATTCCCATCACCTCAGCATGGGACAAAATCTCTCCAAATCCCCTTTGCTGCAATACCAGTGCCATCGCTGCGGGATTCAGGCGATTAAACTGAATTTTTTGACACCGCGAAATCAAAGTGGGTAACAAAGATTCCACAGTCGGAGCCATTAAAATTAGCGCAGCTTTTCCCGGTTCTTCCAAAGTCTTCAATAAACCATTGGCAGCCCCCTCACCCATCGTTTCTGCTTGCGACAACACGACAATAGAACGGGAAGATTCTAGGGGTGGTCTACTCAGAAAATCACCGATTTCTCGCACCTGTTCTAGTCGAATTTGGGGCGGTGATTTCCGCTTCAAGCCCGCTTCCTCAGCTTCCTGTGCTGACAGCCGCTTGCCTTGATTCATGTAAGTTGGTTCTACCCAGAGCAAATCTGGGTGATTTCCCAGGCGCACGCGGTTTTGCACCGAGGCTATTAATTTTGGTTGTGTCAGATTTGCCGAGAATAAAAGCTCAATAAAACACCGAGCCGCTAAACTTTTGCCGATCCCGTTAGAGCCAACAAATAAATAGCCAGGAGCAATGCGGTTGCCACCGACGGCTTGAGTGAGTAATTCTACTGCCTGGTTTTGTCCGATTAATGATTCAAAATAATCCATAATTCAAAATTCCGAACTCTTTCCATATCCCCAAGCGGCTAACTTACTACTTAAGATAGTTTGAATTTCCTGGGCGACCTCATCCTCGGTGCGATCGGCATTTATGCGCATAATTCGATCCGGATTTTGTCTAGTCAACTCCGAAAAACCTTGTTGCACCCGCTGGTGAAATGCCAAATCAGCTTGCTCCATGCGATCGCACTCTCCCCTAGCCCTAGCCCTCCCTAACCCTTTTGATACATCGATATCTAGCCAAAAAGTTAAATCACTTTGCAAGCCACCAGTAGCAATGGCGTTCAGTTGCTCAATTAAGTCTAAATTAATACCGCGGCCGTAACCCTGATAAGCAATAGTAGAATCAGTAAAGCGATCGCACAAAATCATCGTCCCCTGGGCTAACTTCGGTTTGAGAAAAGTTTCGACGTGCTGACTGCGATCGGCAGCATACATCAGTAATTCCGCTCGATTTGATACTAATTCCTCCGACCCAGGCTCCAGTAATAACCGTCTGAGTGCCTTTCCCAGTTCAGTCCCCCCAGGCTCACGAGTAGCAGCAAAATTTTTGATTGTAAAGCAGTTTTTTGGCAGCCAATGTATCAACCGCTGCATTTGTGTAGTTTTTCCTGCACCTTCAACTCCTTCAAACACGATCAGTTTCCCTGCCATGGACTTCCCTTTGAATTTTGATAAAATAAATCGTTATTGTACTGTAAATATTTTCGATGTTAGGTATGATGATAATGTCTAAATGCCTCACCGCGGGAGTTTTTTTATGGCTCGTTATACTGGTTTTTTTATCGTTGCCGTCCCCATTGACCGTCTCCGTCACTCTTTGATTGAGATTTTAGAGTCATGCAATCTTGATATTATCTACAATACAGGAGATTCTCTCATGGCTCGCGAACTTCCTGGTCAAGTTTCTATACCCAAGCTCGTCACCGCAGAAGTCCTAATTGAGCAAAACACGAGCAGCGATTCAGAAGTTCGCATGAATTTCGTGATTAAAAACGAGGAACTCCCTCTCAAAACCAATAACCACTGCCGTCAAATGTTTGAGCTAGTCACTCAGTCGATTATGAGCAACCGTAACTGGCGGCTCTTAGAAAGTATGGCACTTTAGTCATTAGTCATTAGTCATTAGTCGTTAGTCATTAGTCATTAGTCATTAGTCATTAGTCGCTATTTTGATTGAATTCAGCCTTCAGTATCCATACTTTCGGCCTTGTGCTTTCGGCAGGCATGAGTTCTTGGCTAATGACCAATGACTGAGGATTTTTACCTAAAATCGGTAAATTTAAGGCCGAAATTCGCGACGCAGCAGCAAAGAATTGGTAACAACGCTAACAGAACTAAAGGCCATAAATGCACCAGCCGCCGCAGGGCTGAGTAAAATTCCCATCGCCGGGAGTAAAAGACCAGCAGCTACCGGAATTCCGAGCATATTGTAACCAAAAGCCCAAAACAGATTTTGGCGAATCTTCTTCAAAGTAGCGCGACTAAGTTCGATCGACTCCACAACATCCATCAAAGTATTTCGCATCAGGACAATCTGAGCAGTTTCAACAGCTACATCAGTCCCACCATGTAACCCTACACCAACATCTGCTTGAGCCAAAGCGGGAGCATCATTAATTCCGTCACCCACCATCGCCACTTTCCGGCCTTCGGCTTGCAAAGCCGCGATCGCCCTGGCCTTCTCGAACGGCCGCACTTGGGCCAAAACATCCGTCGTCGGCAAATCTAACTGGTTGGCGATCGCAAACGCCGCCCCTGGTGTATCCCCCGTCAGCATCATCACCCGCAATCCCATAGCCCGCAAACGCTCCACCGTCGCCTTAGCATCCGGTCTGAGAGTATCTTTTAGCCCGATTACCCCCAGCAAAACGCCCTCACAAGCCACATAAACCGCCGTTTTGCCTTGAAAAGACCCCTGCAATTCCGTGGCAATAGCGACCCCCTGCTGCGTCATCCACTCCGCATTCCCCGCGAACACCAGTCGGCCCTCCACCACAGCCGAAACTCCCAATCCCGGTGCCGTGTAGAAATCCTCAGCAGCCAGCAGTGGCAAAGCTTGTTGTTGAGCTTCCCGCAAAATCGCTGCGGCGACGGGATGACAAGAACCCCTTTCCACAGCCGCGGCGATTTGCAGAAGTTGGGAGTCAATGGTACAACAGGCATCTTGGCTGTTGCTAACATTCCAATCTGAAGTCCGATCCAACCCAGAACCATCAAAAATCGGCAAATAATCTGTGAGTGTGAGCTCTCCCGTAGTCAAAGTACCAGTTTTGTCAAAAACCACCGTATCTAATTGATGTACCCGTTCCAAAACATCACCACCGCGAATCAAAAGTCCCCTCTCCGCCCCAATCCCAGAACCAACTAAAATTGCAGTTGGGGTAGCCAGTCCCAAAGCACAAGGACAAGCAATGACTAAAACTGCGATCGCCAATTTCAAACTTAATAATAAAGCAGATTGGGAATGGGTAATGGGTAATTGATTTCCCATGCCCATTGCCCTATGCCCATTGCCCCATGCCCATTGCCCCATGCCCGATGCCCCATGCCCGATGCCCGATGCCCCATGCCCCATGCCCATTGCCCCGTCTGTTAAAAGCACAGACGGCCACAGATGAGTTCCGGCAAAATACCAAAATAGGAAAGTTAAAGCCGATATCGCCATTACCCCATAGACAAAATATCCCGCCACAGTATCCGCCAAATTTTGAATCGGCGCTTTCCGAGTTTGGGCAGCTTCCACCACAGCCACCATTTGAGCTACAGTAGTTTCCTTACCCGTGCGAGTTGCCCGGATCACGATCGCCCCGGATTGATTGATAGTTCCCGCCGCGACTGGATCTCCTGTTTGCTTCAAAATCGGCATCGATTCCCCAGTCAGCATCGACTCATCTATGGTTGTTTTACCTTCGCAAACTTCGCCATCTACCGGAATTTTATCCCCTGGTAAAACTTGCAGCCATTCTCCGACTCGGACGCGATCGGCTGGAATTTCAATATATTGTGGATTGTAGACCGGAGATGGCGAGTCCAAATCTAAAATCGGCAATTTAAAATCAACTAAGCGCGCAGTAGCTGGTTGGAGTGCGATTAAAGCTTGTAGCGCTGATGCGGCGCGCTGTCTAGCTTGCTGTTCCAGAGTTTTCCCCAACAAAATAAAGCCCAGCAGCATCACCGGTTCGTCAAAAAAGCATTCCCATCCCATCTGGGGAAACATCAGTGCCGCGTTGCTAGCAGTGTAAGCTGTGACAGCGCCTAAAGCTACCAGAGTATTCATATTCGGTGCATTTCGCCACAAACTGCGCCACCCGTCAACTACAATTCGACGCCCAGGTAGTAGTAAAGCCAGGGTTGCGAGTCCCCAGTGAAACCAAATATTGCTTAAAATTGGGGCTTTTGTTCCCAATACGTGACCTGAACCTGAGAGAATAATTAAGATTAGGGCGATCGTTAATTGTCCTATTTGCTGTCGAATTTCTTGCTGTCGCCTTTCAATTATCGCCACCTCCATTTCTCGCTGATTTCCACCTGCGCGAGATTGACTGGGAAATCCATTATCAGTTAACTTTTTGGCTAAGGCGTCAGCATCGACTACCCCCGGTTGGCACTCAACCGTTGCTACTTCTACGGCTAAGTTAACGCAAGCTGAAATTACCCCTGAGTATTGCATTAGTTGGCGTTCAACTGCCTTGGCGCAGCCTGCACACTTCATACCACTGACATCGAAAGTCACAATTTCAGGTGGTGGTGATGATTCTGGGACTGAGATGATTGACGATCGCATTTCAGGAACTGTGTTTGCCATAAATTGCCTGGGAATTATTTAGAATTGATTACAATATCTCGGTATTGGTCATTTTTTTAACAGACATTTCCCAAAAAGCCTGTTAAGAACCGGTATCGGGCCTGTTCCACAAGAAATAATGATGGGAGATGTCTAATCTACTTCATGGATAAATATCTGTACTTTGAGAGTAAATAAAAAAATCGCCATCTACCGAAAGTGTTAGCTTTTTTTAAGCCTTGGCATTTTTGAGTGATACAAAATCCTGTCTTCATCGTCCTGTCTTAAACTCTCTATTCTCTTCCTTCGCGTACTTCGCGCCTTCGCGGTTAAATCACCTGACGATACAACCGGAATTGATAGGAGGAGGGAGAGAGTGCCAATTACCCATTACCCATTACCCATTGAAATTAGAGTGTAGGAAGGAACACACCCAAATGAGCGTACAATTAATTAAAGGTGGCAGATTCAATCTTTCTCAAGAAGTTCCCAACTTAAAAAGACTGGTCATTGCCTTGGGTTGGCAAGTCAATTTATCCAACACAAACTGTGACATTGATGCTTCAGCATTTATGTTAGGCGCTGATGGCAGAATCCCCCACGAAGACTACTTAGTATTTTATAATAATCCTAAATCCCTAGACAGTGCTGTGAAACAATCCGGCACGGATAAATCTTCGCCCAGAAAAGGATACATTAACACCCTCTACAGTGTAGATTTATCTCTAATCGATGCCACTATTGAAGAGATTGTGCTGATTGTCACTATCCACGATGCTGAATCAGTAGGATTAAATTTTAGCAAAATCCAGAACGCCTTTATTAGTCTATACGATCGCGATCGCCAAACGGAATTGACTAGGTACGAATTAAAAGAGAATTTTACGTTAGAGACAGCTTTGGAATTTGGACGTTTGTATAAAAAAAACGGAGACTGGAGGTTTCAGGCCGTAGGACAAGGATATAAATCAGGATTGCGAAGTTTTGTGGAAAAATATTATGTAGAAAAGTGATGGCTAAAGTCCTCACCGAAAAACGAGCGGGAAGCCCCTGGCTTTAGACATGGGGAGGAACGTGGCTGCGACTTGAGTCGCCTACATCTTTTAAGGGCGATCAATCTTTTG